>CAMASM010000028.1 GCA_945860985.1 Candidatus Finniella inopinata | reverse complement strand
GATGTGAAAAATATGAAACAAGAGGAATTTGATGAAGTCATGGAAAATTACAATACAACACCCAGAAAATCTTTGGGATGGTTAACTCCTCTTGAGGCCTTTAATGAAAATTTACACCGTGTTGCACTTCGAACTTGAATGTGGCATTTGCATTAAATCCTAAATGTGACTCTAGTATTGGCAGCATAACAATAATACCTCCGCCAGGTATTGCTGCTACAGAGAATTTTGCTAACACAAAATATGCTGTAAAAGTTAAATAACCTAATAATGACGGTTCTTCTATACCAAAGCTTTTTAATATTGCATAAGCAAAAATGGGAATTGCAAAACAATCCCCAACAAGATGAATATTAACTGTAGCTGGAATTACTGAACGGGCTAGATCTTTATTCTTGGCATTTTTTTCTGCTCCAAAAATTGTAAGTGGCATACTTGTAGCGCTTGACATGGTTGTAAAACCACTAATTGCTGCAGGAAAGAGATTCTTAATTGAAGTTGCAAATTCTTTAATTTTTAAATTACTAAAAACAAAATAAACCAGAGCAATATAGCTAAACTGCGCTACACCGATAATTGCAAAAATTGCTGCGTAATCTTTAACAATTAACCCTACTACCCCATCCGCCTGCAGCTTTACAACAAACCCAGCAACAAACAAGGGGATAATATAAACAATGAAATTTAGCACTTTACTAACTAATACTTCTGCGGTTTTTGAGATGCTAGCAGCCAATTGCGGATAAACTTTTGCAGTAACAATTCCTAAAATAATTCCCCCAAACATGGCTTTATCATTAGATATAATGCTTGGTAGGTTAATAGACCAAAGCTGTTCAAGGTTATAAACTTCATGGGGTACAATCATTGATAAATTGAAATTATAAGCCCAACTTCCTATAAAGCCACTTAGGGTAGTTGATAAAAAGTTAGATATGCATACCAAAATTAAAATCAATCCGATAATACGTGTTGCGCCACTAGAAAGGGTTGTTGCTGTTTTGAACAAAAGGCTAAAGATGATTAGTGGTAAAACCATGATAATACATGACTTAATCGACATGCTGATTGTGAATAAAAATTGCTTAATATTTAAAGGAATAAATGGATCTAACAACACGATAGCAATAATAGTGGCTATCAATATAAATGGCATATGGCGAAACATATATCTCTCCTACGGGATATTTTATGTAAAACTACGAATGAAAAATGATGATGTGAAAGATTACCGGCGGAAGCCGGTTGCCGTAGTGGTGAAGAATTTTGTATGACAGCTTGTAATCACTTTAAATTGTCAACTTTTTATATACTTTATAATACTCTTTCAGTATGCATTACATGAAATGAAAAGGCAATGAAATTTTTTATGCTAATTTCTTCATATAGTAATGAGAACTAACGTAACTACTACCCACAATCAGCAATCTCAATACCTGCCAAACCTGCACCCAGGATTACCCCTGCAGTTTTAAAGTGCTCATCAATCGCTTTCAACATGCCAAGGTATGCACCTTCTGCGCAGGCTGGGTTGTTTGGCTGATTTGGATCCAACAAATTAGCATTATGTCCGCGCATAATCATAAATAATGCCTCAATTAATGGAATTAGTTTTTCAAGATTCTGAGTTTTGTATGCCGTTTTCATTGGCATGATTTGTTTAGCTATAGGCAATAAAGCTTTGTGGTCAGCTCCTTCAATTGTGACTTCACCGGTAACACACGCTGCTAACGTTTTTACAAACTTATTTCCATGCTTTGCATCTGTTTGCAATGCAATTCCTAATTCATTGGTATCAAGTCCAGCAAAACACTCAGCGCCTGCAAATAGTTTTGCAAATTTTTGCCATTCAGTAGGATTTATATATCTTTCTGCCAACCATCCTTTAACATATTCCGCCGGATCAATTGTCATGAGCTTATAAGCCAACACAAACAGTTGCCGGATATTAGGCATACCAGCAATTGTATAGTTTGTGTAATTGATAGGCAGTGAAATTGAATGGCACTCAATAGTTATATCACCATTTAGTAATTTTAGTGACCTGATGGCATTATTATACCGAAATCTTAAAGGATTACCCTCAGGCAGGACTTGTGCTGCTGCTTCTACAAGAGACATTAATTGTTCGTAACATTGAGCAAACTCTGCATCAGCCGCTGCAGCAGTTGGTAAATAACGGTTTATTAATGGTGCAGTTGCCGCGTTAGTAGTAAGTTCTATATATGCTTGGCGCATAGCGTCTGTTTGCTGAACTATCGCTTCTACTCCCACAATAGCTTGCTCTCCTATTGCCAATCGTGCCTCATCAATCGCAACTTGAGTTGGTCTTATTAACATTTCTGCAGGTGGATTTGCTAACAAATCAACCATTTGTGGCTGATTTGTACTACCTGCTATCCGTATTGCAAGATTAATCCCAATCTGGCTATACCTCTGACCTGGGAGACCAAATATCCATAAAACTACAGCCTGATATTTAAATTGAACTGCATTAATTAGTTCACGATTAACATCCAGCCTATTAGCAGCCAATAAACCTTGCAATTCTTGCAACTTATCAGCCTCAGCTTGGCTCACCACATGCGCTGGGTTTGCAACAGCTACTGCTGCTCCTACATGGGGTTGTGCTGGATCCATAGCACTTGCCGTGATAGACAATGCTGTGCTGAGTACTAATAATTTTAGTAGGTCTGGGGCTTTCATAAAATTTCCTAATAAGTTATTTATCTTTGCATTTCCATTAATATGGCATTAAGTAATTAACATTTCATTAAATTTCATATTACAACCAAAATTCTGCTAGACACCAACACACAAAGCCAAAGCTAACTTATTCGGTTCATGATCCAGCTTTACCAAAGCATTACAACTTTTTGCCAAATCATATATCAAAACTCCCAAGGCGTGGCGGCTAGTAGGATTTAAAATTTCACTAACAATAGCTTCAGCCATTTCTTTGGGGATAAAACATTTTGCCCCTTCAGCAGCCTGGGCTGTAACTAAACCTTTATCAGCATCAATTATGACTTTGCCACCTCTGGGTAGGCTTTCAATAGCAACCATGGAAAGTGCCAATAGAAGCCTTACGTACACTCCTTGGTATTCATTAGCATCACAAAAAGCAACTTCAACTGTTTTAAGCTTAGCCAAAGCACGAATAGCTGTAGCAGCATCTGCAAAATTTGGAGAACTTTCTTGGCCAGTTAACATAATCCGCCAATAATTAATACGCTTACTTAAACTCTCTATGCTAGATTCAATTAAGTCAGCTGAATCAGGTAAGGCTTGTTTAATATCATCAATACATAAATTCAAAGCCCCTAATGGTGCTGCAAGATCATGCAAGGTTTTAGCAAATAATAACTGCGATTTAGCATTTAAAAAGTGAGCATGCATAGCGTAAACACTCCTCATAGTTTGGTATAAAATCATTTTTCACCCACCAATCATGGGTGCTCTTTAGATAGATTCCAACATTTGGACCAGGTAAGCAACCAAGTTTTAATAAATCTTTTCCAGTTAAAGTAAATTTTGGATTGAGCACTTTCCAAAAAGGTTTATTAAGCTCATCACTTGCAGAAGTTAAAAATTTAGCAGCCCAGTAATAAACCAGTTCATAAGTATCAGATCCATATTCTAGGTAAAGTTCGCGAAAGTCCTGGTCAATAACAAGTGTAACTGCCAAATTCAACCAATCTCTTTCCTTTTTATTTAAATTAAATCGATGTGCCAGATGCTGTGTCTGCAATCTTGGCAATAGCAAGTTAGTCAATAGTAATGGATCACTCCCTTTATACAAAGAGATAAGCCCACGATCTTCACCAAAATTCAGCTCTATGCCGAATAAGGTTAAATCAATACCTAGCTCTCTAATTTTATTTAAAACTTTTACACTATTAGGTTGCAGTAATATTTTTGCCCACTCATGCCAAACTCTATTGCCTGACAAATACGCCAATCCTTGTTGATGCCTGGCACAGGCCTCTGTGGCTGTTTGATCAAGGTCACAACCATAAATTGCGCTAAACCGAAAAAACCGTAAAATCCTTAAATAATCTTCCTGTACCTTAGTTTCAGCGTCACCAATAAAACGAACCTTCTTCGCCAAAAGATCAGATTGACCATCAAAAAAATCAATAATTGGTGAACCTTCCCTGCCATGCCAATACAGAGCATTTATTGTAAAATCACGACGTAACGCATCCTTAGCTAAATCATTAGTAAAAGCAACCTGCGTATGCCTACCATCAGGGTTAATATCTTGCCGCAACGTAGTAATTTCAATCCATAATCCAGAATTGTTAACACGCACACATCCAAAATCTAATGATTTTTTATCAATTTCATAATTTTTAAAAATTTTAATAATTTCTGAAGGCGTAGCAATTGTTGCTAAATCATAGTCAGTAAATTTTTTGCCACATAATGCATCACGTACACAACCGCCTACAAACCAACTGTTGTAGCCAGAGTCTTGTAAATAAAATAATACTTCAAAAGCACGATTATCAAATAATTGATTATTCACTTATTTTCTCCTCAATTATCTATTTAGCAGGAATTTATATGTTATGCATCTTGGGTAATAGCAAAAATTTTGTTAAAATTTTTCTAAATGTAATATTTTGGTATCTATGAAATTTTTTGGGTGGGTGTTGTTATTAGCACTTATACTTTGTGGTTGTTCAACAGTCCAAGATGCAGAAAACCCCACTAAAATCTCTGAGGAAGAGGAAGAAGATGAGTTCAGTTTAGCAGAACCAGATCCTTTGGAGCTATTTAACCGCTATATTTATGGTTTTAACCGTGTACTTGATGCTGCGGTAATTAAACCAGTTGCGATTATGTATGATCAAGGGTTACCAGAAAATGTTAAATACTGCACAAAAAGCTTTGTAAAAAATGCATATGGACCTATCAATATAATTAACCATACCCTACAAGGGAAAATAGATAACGCTGGAAAAACATCTTTACGTTTTTTGTTAAACACAACCTTTGGGTTATTAGGTTTTATAGATTTTGCTGAATTTATTGGTATTAACGAAGAAACCACAAGTTTTAATGAGACCTTAGCTACGTGGGGAGTTGAGCCAGGACCATATATTATGCTACCACTTCTAGGACCAACAACATTTAGAGGAGCTTATGGCTATGCATTTGATTGGTTTGCTGATCCTTTGCGAATATTTGCTAACCATTCAACATGTTGTATAAATCGCAATCATAGGATCAGAGATATACTTTGGGGCGTTTCTGCTGCAAACATCATCTCCACCCGCGCAGAATTATTAAACACTTTAGATGACATCTACGAGACATCAAAAGATTCCTATGTTACGATCAGAAGCATAATCTTTCAACGTCAGCAAACAGTTGATAAAAAATTGCAGAAGGAAAAAGTAGATGGCTAAAAGAATCGGTATTTTAACTAGTGGTGGTGACTGTTCTGGTTTAAACTCAGCGATTCGTGCGATTACCCTACATGCAATTCAACATTATGGGTGGGAAGTTTTTGGTATACTAAAAGGTACTAGCGGATTAATCCGCAGACCAATGGAGTATACTCAGCTAACTCTACAAAATTGCGACTCAAGCATGTTAAGATCTGCTGGCACTATTTTAGGTAGCACTACCAAAGAAAATCCTTTTTTCTTTCCCAGCGAGGATGGTAGCAAAACCGATAGGTCAGACGATGCAATAATGGGTTATCGAGAACTAAAGCTAGATGCAATTATTGCCATTGGTGGCGATGGCAGCATGCGTATTAATAGTCGCCTTGCAAAAAAAGGTGGAATCAATTTAGTTTGCATACCTAAAACCATAGATAATGACCTAGCACAAACTGACTATTCTATTGGCTACCATACAGCTATTACAGTTGCTACAGAAGCCATGGATCGCTTACAACCAACTGCTGCAAGCCATAATAGAGTGATGGTTTTAGAGGTTATGGGGCGAGATGCCGGACACATCGCCCTTGTATCTGGGATTGCAGGAGGAGCTGATGTCATATTAATTCCTGAGATTCCTTACAAAATTGAATCTATTTGCAACCATATTAAAAATATAAACAAGGCTGGCAGAAGTTTTGCGTTAATTACGGTTTCAGAAGCCATCAAAACCGAAGAAGGTGGGCAAGTATTGCGTGGAAAATCTTTAAATGACAGACCACGTTATGGTGGTGTTTCTCAATATTTATGCAACCAATTAGAAGAATTTTTAAATGCAGACACCAGAGCAACTGTACTTGGGCACGTGCAACGGGGTGGTCAACCTACGGCCCAAGATAGAATTTTGGCAACTGCCTTTGGCGTAAAAGCTGTAGATATGATAGCAGAGCAAGATTTTGGAAAAATGGTGGCATGGAGAAATAATGAGGTTGTGGCTGTGCCAATTGATAGCACTATCGCTACATATAACGGAGTAAACCCAAATGGCGTACTAATAAAAACCGCTAAAGCCATGGGTATTTATGTAGGTGAAGTATAGTAAATGAAAATTTCGGTTCTCTCTTCAAATAATCCTAAAGCAAAAAAACTTGCCACAGATGTCGAGGGTTATTTAGGAAACGTACCCATTGAAGAGGCAGAACTTATTGTTGCCTGTGGTGGTGATGGTTTTATGCTGCATACCCTTCATAATTTTAATAGTAAGCGCTTGCCAGTTTATGGAGTTAATGCAGGAACTATTGGATTTTTGCTAAACAATGCCAATGATTTGGAAAACATATGTCAAAAAATCAAGATTGCAAAACCGACACTTTTGTATGCTCTACGAGCCGAAGTCACTGATATTTTTGGGCAAAAGTTTAATGTCCAAGCATTTAATGAGATCTCATTGACACGCAGCTCAGCACAAACAGCCAAACTCTCCTTAAGATTAAATGAAAAAGTTAGACTACATTCCCTAGTAGGCGATGGGCTAATTGTGGCAACACCTGCAGGCAGTACTGCATATAATTTGTCGGCAGGCGGTCAAATTTTACCTTTGGAATCAGGCTTAATTGCCCTTACCCCAATTTGCCCATTTAGACCACGTCATTGGAAGGGTGCTTTAGTGCCAAATACATCTGTGCTTGAGGTTGAAGTAGCAACACCAGAAACAAGGCCTGTAAAACTAACTGCTGATCAAAAATTGATTAACAAAGTACAAGAGGTTCGAATAACTCTAGATACATCTACACCATATACTATTTTGTTTGATCAAAATCATGATCTGGAAGAACGCATACTACACGAACAGTTTTTGGAACATTAAACCTGCTTTTTACTTTATTTATTAAACAGCTTTTTCTTTTTTCTCTTGTTGAAATGCACGTTTGAATAAATCCGCTGCTGCGCTAGAAGACAAGCTATCAATTGCTGCTGCTTTAGCTTCTCTTGATTTCTTAACTTGAATAAACCATGCGTATTTTCTTTTATTGAATGGATTCTCTGGTGCAAACCCAATTTCAGCTGCTTCAGCTTCAAACCCAATGCCATTCAAAGCCGCTCCCATTAGTGCAGCTCTTGAAAATGAATGGTATGCCCATAAAAACATATAGCCCACGGGGTTTGCAGCTGTAGCTATCAATGCCCTTTCACCTTCTTTAATTTTCATACAATCAAATATATCACCTGCTATTTTTGTCGCCTCTATATCCTTAAAAATATGGCATACAATGCCTAGAGATTTTTCTACAGCTTCATAGACTGGTGGAATTTTTCTTCCGCCCTTTGCTAACCCTAGGCACACCGCTATCTGCCCAATCTCTTTTTTTGTTAGAAACAAACTAAAGGGATTCAACCGTTGAATTAAATTTGCAATTTTTTGATCAGGAGCTAACGCAAAAAATGGATGGCTGTCAATTATCAGCGTTCCTCCAGGCATAAGAATATCATATGCTTTTTCTAAGGCTTTGAGCATTTGATTATCCAGCAAGTTCTCACCATTGCTTCCAGGAAACCACTCAAACACAACTGTTTTTTGAGCGCCACTTGTAAATTTAGCAGTCTCTGTAAAATCACCTTCGATGTGTTCAAGCCCTTTTAAAGCACAAGGTCTGGTGTCTACACTAACCACTCTTTCTCCTGGAAAACTCTTTGCATGAGAAAAATCACCTTCTTCTTGTCCAACAATTCCAATAATGTGATCTATTAAAGTTCCTGCCGCACGGTTGCTGCCTACAATTACAACTGCACCTTCAATTGGAGTTTCTGCTGCGGCAGCAAAAATTTCTGGTAAAACCAAACCAATAATCAGCAACAATTTTACAATGTATTTCACAAAACACCTTTTAAGCAAATAAATTCATCTAAATATTGTAAAGGAATTGTATCTATATTTCAATGCTTTGTTGCATGACAGGTAGCTTTGAAAGATTTAGTAATTTATCCCTGTGTAAAATCATTTAGTTTTCCTACCTAATTCTTGTTACACAGCCGATCATCCCCCTGGGAAAAATTTGAAAAATCGGCTATATTTCATTACCAGATAAAATTATAAAAACTCATATGTATATAAATCACATCAGTAAATTAGCTTTATTATTAACTTTAGCCGCTTGTAGCAGAAACAGTGAAAAGCCTCTAGAGGCCCCTAAATCATACGAGGAAAAAACCAAATTAGGTTTTGGGTCTTTAGCTGGTCCAGAAGGCCTTACAATGAGTACGGATACTATTAGCGGCAGAACCAATGATACCGGTGGTAACGTAGTAAATCGTTATTTGTGGCAAGCAAGTTTGGATACCTTGAAGTTTGCCCCACTGTTATCATCTGATGGACCCGGAGGCATATTGATCACTGATTGGTATCAACCAGCAAATGCTAAAGATAGATTGAAAATTCAAGTGCGCATTAAAGATAAACAGTTACGTTCAGACGCCATTGAAGTTACCGTATACAAGCAGGTTAAACAAAACAACGGATGGATCGATTCTGGAATCGATATTAAGGCATCTCGTGAACTTGAAAATATCATTTTACTCAAAGCTCGGGAAATTCGTGTGAGTAGCCAAACTTAAGGTACGCATGGTGGATTTCCGCCTGCGCGGGAATGACATAATTGGTTCTTAAAATTGGCGACAATAGTAACAAGGAATGTTTAGTGGAATCGCAAAACCTTAAAAAGCCTGACTGGATTAGGGTTAAAGCCCCAACCTCAAAAGAATACCTCGCCACCAAAAACCTGGTGCAAGAATACAAATTGCACACCGTTTGTGAAGAAGCTGCCTGCCCAAATATTGGTGAATGCTGGGCTAAGCGACATGCCACCTTCATGATCTTAGGAGATATCTGTACTCGTGCTTGTCGTTTTTGTAATGTCAAAACCGGACAGCCCCTTCTACTTGATCCCCATGAGCCAGAACGCGTAGCCCAAGCTGTAGAGAAAATGAATTTAGCACATGTGGTAATTACATCAGTTGATCGTGATGATCTAGATGACGGAGGCGCAAACCACTTTGCCAACGTGATATATGAAATTCGCAAATCAACCCCCCACACTACTATTGAAGTCCTAACTCCTGATTTTTTACGCAAAGATGGTGCTATTGAAATAGTTGTAAAAGCCAAGCCAGATGTATTTAACCATAACTTAGAAACCGTCCCTCGCCTTTATGCAAGTGTTAGGCCAGGTGCTAGATATTTCCACTCTTTAAAACTTTTAGACACAGTTAAAAAACTTGATCCGACAATTTTTACTAAATCTGGAATTATGGTTGGTCTTGGGGAAGAAAAAACAGAAGTACACCAAGTAATGGATGATTTACGCGCCGCTAATGTTGATTTCATGACTATTGGTCAATATCTGCAACCAACTCCCAAGCATCATCAAGTAATGGATTTCATTACCCCAGAGCAGTTCAATGAATACGCTAGCCGTGGGCGTGCTAAAGGGTTTTTATTAATTGCTGCTAGCCCTTTGACTCGGTCATCATATCACGCAGATACTGATTTTAAGCAATTGCAGGCTGCTCGTAACTCAATGGTTAATAATGTTTCAAACATCTAAAGTACTACCCTACCCTGCAGATTTTTTAAAAGAGATTGTTGCTGACGTTGAAAGCTACCCACAATTTTTACCATGGGTAAAAGCTGTTGCAATTTATCCAAATAATCCAGAATTTTTTGAAGCTGATCTTACCATTGGCTATGGTCTTTTGGAAAAAACCTACCGTTCTGAAGTATTTATTTATAGCGATTCTGTAGAAGCCAAAGCAATTAGCAACAACATTTTTAAATTTTTAGAAACTCGCTGGCAATTTACCGCTCGTGAAGATAAATGCTGCCTTATAAACCTGACTATAGATTTTCAACTGCAATCACAACTACTGCAATTAACAGTTGGCAAAATGTTAGATGATGCCGCCAACAAAATGATTGCAGCATTTGAACAAAGAGCAGCAATTTTATGGGAAAGCGCCACTCAAGATGAATATAAATAATCTTAAAACTGAATTTCACGCATTAGAAGACCATTTTTCTAGCGCAATAAGTTTAAAAAAATTATCTATTGGTAAAAATTCTATAGCCTACTATGCAGGAATTGATTTGCCGCATTTTAATGTTTTGCTGCATCGTGACAATATTCAAGAACCAGAGTTATTCATAAATGGGGCAAAGCAGTTTTTTAATCAAAATGACGTTTACAAATGGGTTTGCGTTGTTAGAAATGATCTTAATTCAGACGCCTTACAAAATGCACTAAAAATCCATAACTTTATTTTCGAGGAATCAGGATCTTCAACTGCCCTATGTTATTCTTTTGGGAAAAATTCCGAAATGATCCATGAAGTTTCGCTAGATATTCTACCTGTAGAACATAACCACATTGAATGGCTAGCTGTTATGCAAGCAGGATTTGGCGGTACAGATATAACCAACAATCAATATTGCCAAGCTCTAGGACGCGCAAAATCTAAAGGTATTTCGATGCAACACTTTTTAGGCTATGTGCAGAACGTACCAGTAGCAACCATGACACTAACCTTTTTAAATAATTGTGTGCGCATTGATAATGTGGCGACTCATCCTAATTATCAACGTTTAGGCTATGCAACCCAGATGGTACAATTTGCCATCAGCCTGGCAAAGCAAATGGACATTAAAAACTGTTTTCTAGACGCATCGTCAAAAGGACTTGGCTTATATAAGAGAATTGGTTTTTTTGAACTATTTACGTACAATATATATGGCTGTAAAAGTAATTACTGATACTTTTAAGATATCCCTCATAGCAGGGTAGTATAAAAAAAGGCAATGTGATATTCTCTCGAAATTAGTTTAATCAAGTTTTAATCAAATTATGTATATATTCAAAAATATCTTAATTTCTTTTTTTTCTATTATTTTTTTTACAAAATCAGCTCTTTTTGCGACATCAGATGTCACTTTATTTACACCAGAAGGAACTCCTCAAAAAAAAGCCACAACTAAAAGTGCTTTTGCAGATGACGAACCTCAAAATTCAAAGGAAGAACTTCTCTATGAGGTGGATGCAGAAGAACGCGGTCTAAGCGCACATGATCTAATACAAATAATCGATCAACAAGAATTGCCAATAGGAGTGACCAATCTTGATTTTCATCGCTCAATTTTGCAACTTAAGAAAGAAGATAGAGAATTAGTAGTAAGTCATTGCTTAAAAAGACAATCAAGACACGTAGAAGAATTAGAAAGGCTAAGACTTAAGAAAGAAGGGGAAGAAAATTTAGCACCCTACAGATTCTCATATGTTGAATGGTATTCTTGCATTGCTATACAAGACTTACAACAAAGTGGCTCGGGTATCACGGCAGAAGAAGTTTTGCACCCATTTTTATCAAAAACTCTACTACTACCTATTGCACGCATTCACATTATGTTTTACCAAGACTTGCATGCAAAAACACATCACCCCTTGGCAGCTGAAGCAGCACTTCGCTACTTCACAGAAAGGCATGAATCTAGACAATTAAGAAAAGTTCAACCAGAAGATATATCCTTTGTGATTGATATTTTTAGACATAATCCAAATCTAAGAGATGCAGCACGCATGGTTGCAAAAATATTTGCAAGAAATGGAGCAATCAGTCCTGTTAACTGCTTATCTTTATATTTTGGAAATACAGGTATATCATTACACACATTATCAGGACTACCAAGAATAGACAGTGGATTAATACAACTAGCTGATCCTCATGAAGAGCTTAACGCTGTTATAAATGATTATTTCCGCAACCATGTATCTTCAATAATAGAAAGACATCGTTTTGGAGAAGAAGCAGAGGCCAATATTAGAGAAGTATTAGAATTCTTTAAAAGACAATGCGAATCTGTACCAGCACCTTCGCACGCAAATGAAGGAAGAAGATACAATTATAAAAGGCTAAAAAATTTAATATGGTTTATCCAGCAGTACAATTCCTTAAGTTTTAGCCAAAGTATTTTTGTGGCATATACACAAGATGCTACACGTAATCCACTTAACGCTATAAATGAAGACATTATGCGGGAAGGATATTACAAGGAAAGTGATTTACTTACTCTTTGCACTGCAGCAGATGAGTTACATGAGAATACGAAAACAGCTCTACTCACATATCTTGGCTTCGTAAGTAGGTGTTTTCCAGCTCTGAGAATTGTAGAAGAAACAACCTTAGTGACAGATGCTCAGTAACTTAAACCTTGATAAATAGGAAAGCGTTGGCAAAGCTCAATAGCCTGCGCTTTCGTATTAGCAATAACTGCCTCGGCATTCCCATTAGCTAACGCTTTTAAAACATTCACTATCATACGCCCAACTTGCTTGAATTCTTCTTCTTTAAAACCACGCGTAGTTGCAGCTGGCGTACCCAAACGAATTCCACTGGTAATTGTTGGTGGCTGCGGGTCTTTTGGAATAGCATTTTTATTACAAGTAATATTAGCCTGCTCTAAAAAGTTTGAAGCATCTTTTCCAGTTACACCAAGCGAACGCAGGTCAAGCAACAGCATATGGCAATCAGTCCCACCAGACAAAAGGTCTATGCCCTCTTCCAGCAAAACGCTCGCCAAGGCCTTTGCATTTTTTACAACTTGAAATGCATAATCTTTAAATTCAGGCTCCAATGCTTCACCAAATGCCACTGCTTTTGCTGCAATCACATGCATTAACGGACCACCTTGCAGTCCAGGAAACACAGCACTATTAATTTTTTTTGCAATATCTTCGCGGTTAGTCAAAATCAAACCGCCTCGGGCACCGCGCAAAGTCTTATGGGTAGTTGATGTAATCACATCTGCATATGGTACTGGCGTTGGATACACCCCACCAGCAATCAATCCTGCATAGTGCGCCATATCCACCATCAAATACGCACCTACTTTATCCGCTACTTTTCTAAACCTATGAAAGTCAATGAACCGTGGATAAGCTGAAGCGCCTGCTATAATCATTTTTGGTTGATGTTGCAGCGCTAAAGATTCAACTTCATCGTAATCAATCAAATGGGTGTTATCGTCTACGCCATAAGATATTGCATTATAATATTTTCCAGAAAGGTTAAATTTACACCCGTGCGTAAGGTGCCCACCCGCACTAAGATCCATCCCTAATATGGTATCTCCCTGATTCAATAAAGCAAAAAACACAGCCTGATTAGCTTGTGCTCCAGAATGCGGTTGCACATTTGCAAACTTGCTACCAAAAATAGAATTCAATCGATCTATTGCTATTACCTCAACTTCGTCAACATATTCACATCCCCCATAATACCTACGTCCAGCATAACCTTCAGCGTATTTATTTGTAAGAATAGAGCCCTGCGCGGCTAAAACAGCGCGACTAACTATGTTTTCAGAAGCAATTAATTCAATCTGATTTTGCTGACGTAGCAACTCGTTTTGAATTGAGCCAAAAATTAAAGAATCTTGAAATTGATTGAAAGCAGCACCTCTTGAAAAAATTAATGGTGCCGTTGGGGAGAATCGAACTCACGACCTCACCCTTACCAAGGGTGTGCTCTACCACTGAGCCACAACGGCGACTAATTATTTATAGCTTGTGACAAAATTTTTGGCAATAGATTCTCATTATAAGTATTGCATAGTATTAATACGATATTAATACTTTAAATACATAATAATAAATGTAAATTACGTGTTATTAACACATTTATACTTGGAGATAAAATATGTCAAAATTTATTATACTGCTATGCAGCGCATTTAGTGCATTTGCAAGCGAAGCATCAACAGAAGCAAGCTCATTAGCTTCAGAAATATTGAATGATACGCCGCCGGCACCTTCTTTAAGACCACTAACTACAGATTCAGCTACGTTGTGTGATATGCCAGCATTTTATTTAAGGCCAGCACCACTACGCAGACAAACAAGGCTGCTTAGCCCAGAAACCATAGATTATGTCATACATAATCACACATTAAAGTGGAGGTTAATAACTATGGTTCAGTATGTGGGTACAAATGGCATAACTGAGCAACATCTTATAGACTTAATTAAAAAAAATCCTGGTAAATCAAACCCTTATTCAGATTCTCATCAAGCACATATAATAGCTTTGGCTTGCCGAGATGGTCGAACAAATATAGTTTCTGCAATTATTGAAAATAATCCAGAAGCATTAAATTGCAATAATTATGGCTGCGCTCCATTAGACGAATCAATTGCCTTCGGCCAAATGGAATTAGCACAATTTTTACGTAAAAAAGGTGCGATTAGGGCTCAAATAGATGCGAATGAGTGTCTGTTTAGTTTAGCTCAGTTTTTATGTGAAAAAGATGCGGTTAATACTAGACCAGATGTGATTGAATCACTTCTTGGGTTAGCACAACTTTTAGGTAAAAAAGGTACGTCTATCCATCAATTAGGTATGGTTGAATCACTATTTAGCATAGAAGATGATAATAAAAACGAAGAATATGCCACTGAAAAAACTGAAATTTTTTCTGTTGGAAGTGCAAGTAGCAGTACCGCTGAACAAAACTAAAGACAATTGATTACTGCCTGCGCTGGAACAGCCGCCATACTATGTCATCTACGCGCAGACGGACTTTTTAAAGTGGTTTAGTTATAGTAGTTGATCTTGGGGTGTTAAAAATATTTTCACCCCAATAATATAAAAAATAATCAGCATTTATTACACATACTGCACATTAAATTATTAATTAATACTGTATATTAATTTCTTGTTAAATGATTAATGATAATTTTAACGTATAATGTCGCCAGCAGTATAGTTAAAAATGGAGTTATATATGTTAAAATCAACCATCAGTATGTTTGTAGTTTTTAGTACTTTCGCAAACATCACACCCGCCACGGTTTTAGATCAGAACGAAACACTTACAACTACCCATGTTAGAAAAAAAACCAAAGAACTTTGTGATGAAACAATTACATCTTTTCTAAGCAATCCACCATTATTAAAAAAACTGGAAAACATAGTTAAGAATATCGGGTTAGAAAGCATTAACGTAGCACAAATCTTCAGCATGACTAGAATATACGAAGGCCAAACAAAACCTTACTTAAGCTATCACGAAGCCAGTTTAATAGCTTCAGCTCACAACCTTGGCTTAACAAACACCATTACAGTAATGCACAAATTCCAAAGAAACCAATGGAGCCAAGATCAAAACAGAGACCCAACCTCAGTTAGGGAAATTAACATTAATTTAGATCATCCTTTTTGATAAACTGCTATCACATCCTTTAGCATACTAAGAGCTTCATCATAAGGGCGTTGAAAACAATTACGCCCAATGATTGAACCAAAGCCGCCACCATTGCTTATAACCTCAGCGTCCTTGATTATTTCGTTAGCATCCTTCATTTCCATCCCAGAAAATATGACCATACGCTTTCCATTAAAGCAGCTACGCACAACAACCCTTACCCTGTCTTCCATAGTTTTAATGGCTATGGCATTGGTTTCAAATGATTTTTTTATTTCTGGATGTTCTAAATGATCAGTCGGTAATTTCACCTTAATGATGTGCGCCCCCAAAAGTGCCGCCATATGAGCCCCATAAGAAATTACATCAATCGCACGCTCACCATTTTTGGATAAATTACCACGTGGATAAGACCAGACAACAACCCCAAGCCCAACAGCTTTTGCTTCCGCTGCTATATCACGCAATTCTTCAAATTGGTCAAGGCTGGCATCAGATCCGGGATAAATTGTAAAACCGATAGCACTACAACCTAGACGCAATGCATCATCAATACTAGCTGTAATTGCCTGATCAGGTGCAATTCCACCCCCAATCAAACTATTAGAGCTATTGATTTTTAGTATGGTAGGAATCTGGCCAAAAAACTTACCAGCCCCTGCTTCCAGCCACCCCAAAGGACCAGCATAGGCAGAAAGCCCAGCATCAATTGCTAATTTATACGGATAATGTGGATCATAGGCAGGAGTGTACGGAGAAAATGAACGATCAGGGCCATGCTCAAAGCCTTGATCCATAGCCAGAATTACTAGTTTTCCAGTGCCACCAACGCGACCATTCATTAAAATTTTAGCTAAATTTGATTTAGTACCGGGGTTATCCGTTTCATAACAACTTAAAATTTTTTGAACTTTTCTTGTAATACGCATGACTACTTCTCAACTATTAGTTTGCATAAATCGTAACGCAAATTTTTGGATCAGTGAATCTGATTTGTGGTGAATTAGTTAATATTCTGTTATAAAAGCGGTAACCACTAATAACAATGCCTTGCATGAAATTAAAACTAACCACTTATTTATGTTTGTTTGTAATTTTATTTTTAGCTGGCTGTAGCTCTACTCACGATGATTTGCTATATGGTAAAAAATCAGCTTTTTACACGTATATTATAGGTGATATTGACAGCACCAATAGCCAAATTGAAAAAGATGCTGATGTTTTCATAGCACCGGCAAGCTGCCAAAAAATTGTTACGGCATTACTTGCATATAAAACCTTAGGCAGTGATTTTTGCTATCAAACAAAATTATTAGCACTTAAAAAAGATAACAAAATAGAAGACATTATAATTGAGTTTAGTGGTGATCCAACTCTAAAATCAGAAGATTTGCTTAAATTTTTAGAACCATTAGAAGGCATGCATATAAAGGGCAAAATTATATTAGATAATTCAGCCTTTAATACCCCACCTCAATCACCTAACCGCATGATCGATGATATTGGTACATGGTATGCCCAGCCAGTATCCGCCATGAATTTAGATGAGAACTTGGTGTCAATAACTGTTATACCTAATACTTTATTTAAGCCAGCCATTATTACTAATGATGCAGGATACTTAGTAAGCGGCATTATAACTGGCGTTGAAAAATCATCCTTAAAATTAGTTTGTGAAGGTGAAAAATTAAAAGCTGAAGGTACAATTAACATAACAGATAAACCTGTGAAATTAACTATATCTCCCATTGATATTGATGGCTTTGTTTTAAATAAAATCAAGCAAATATTAAAAACAAAAAAAATAACTGGAAAAGTTGTTATTGAAAATACCAAAAGATTAAAAGAATCTGCGGAACTGCTTGCCACCCATAAATCACAACCACTTTCCGTATTTTTGCCACCTGCCTTACAGTGCTCAGATAACTTTGTTTTTGATAGTTTGTATTTAACCATTATTCACATCCAAGATGCCGCTTCCATAAAGAAATGGGAAGATGGCGATAAAATCATCAAAGCACTTATCAAACAGCATTTTGGCCTTACCATGGAAAAAGCCCTATTTATTGATGGTTCAGGATTATCACGCTACAATCGGGTGCAACCTCGTCAACTTTTTAAATTGCTCCAAAAGGGTTTTGTCGTAAAAGAATTCGTTAGTGCCCTGCCCTTCCCAACCCAATCTAAAAGCAGCCTCGAAAAACGAACAACCCTTCCATCACACATTAGGGCCAAAACTGGCAGCATGTCAGGCATCAGCGGACTGTGTGGCTACGCTTGCATTGCACAGCCCAAAGCTTTTGTAATCATTGCCAATAGTTTTGCGCCAACTATTGCTGAAACCAACGTGGTTATAGATAATTTTGTAAATTATTACCTTGGATAGTTTTATCATGCCCCAAAATTTTGTCTAAACCCATTAGGCAATAGTAGCGGCATGAAATTTATTGCAAGGTCCCGAGGTAATTAATTCTCCTGCTGCTTCTAGAACAGTATCATGCAAATTGAAATCTTGTGGCCAATTTTTAATCAATGGTTTCTCGTAAAATTCACATGGCATAAAAATAGAATCATCGAACTCTTCCCGTGAGTCCCCCATAACGAGAGGTTCTCTCCATTCTTTGGTGGGTACGAAAAGTTTAAGTATGTATACTATCGAATGCTTACCACGTGTAGCTGCGGTATGATAAGCGCTAACAATACCGGCTTTAGTTGGCCTTAATCGCCCTTTTGAACGGTCAATTAGCATTCTTACCACTCCAGCTTGCCCTTTTCCAGCAGCACCAACTAATGCCAAATTAATACCCTCTTGAGTAGGCCGTAATTGCCGCATATAGAAGAACCTCTTGAATGCACTTGGTCGTAATGATTCCAGATTAAGCAATAATCCAACCACACCCACATGACCATTTTCTGCAGAAACAACTAATGCCGAATTAATACTCTTACGTCTAAGCTGCAATTTCCGCTTAAAACGAAATCTTTCAAATTGGGTAAAATGCAATTTTACTAGTCGTCTATTAAGTAACATCTCTACCTTAGCTACTTGACCATTCCTAGCTGCATCAACTAGAGAAAAGTTAACACCTACCCCATTAAGGCCCGCTATTTCTCTTAAAAATTTCCGTTGTTCTTGGTATAAGCTTAATGAAATTGGCTTAACAGCTCTGTTTTCATCCCCAAAATCACTAACTTCTATTGCCAAAGCAGGCACTATAAATAAGGTGCCCAGCACTATTGCCTTACTCAGATCTTTGATCTTCATAAAGAAGCTTACCAAAATCAATAACTTATTTTATGTTATCACGTACATGTTAATACTATATTAAGAATTTAAAAAGAAAAGATAAAGAATTAGTAGCTTATTTTACCACAAACGGCTTAAGCATCGCGCCTGTTCTAAAATGAAGTGCAACACCATAAGATGTTAGTTGAAATACAAACAAAAAAATGGAGTTGCATTTGGAAAAATATCACCACTTATCTTATGAGGAAAGAGTGAAAATAGCGAAGCTTTGGCAATCGAAGTCCTCAATC
>CAMASM010000027.1 GCA_945860985.1 Candidatus Finniella inopinata | reverse complement strand
GTGATTGAGGACTTCGATTGCCAAAGCTTCGCTATTTTCACTCTTTCCTCATAAGATAAGTGGTGATATTTTTCCAAATGCAACTCCATTTTTTTGTTTGTATTTCAACTAACATCTTATGGTGTTGCACTTCATTTTAGAACAGGCGGAACGCCTAACCTTTACTTCATCTATTTCTGTAGCAAATCTCTCTCTATCAGAATTAGCAGCGGAGCTAGCAGCAAAACAAGAAGTAAACAAACAAGCGCAGCTTATTAGTGTGTAAACTAAAAAATTTTTAATCATTTTTTTCTCTCTTGGGTATTTAAAGTAGTGAGATGGTATAAGTGGTATACATAGCGGACAATTAGAAAAACTTTAATAAAACTCTATGTAATTATTGGAGCATCAAAATTGTTACTTGGCAATTCCCATAAATGCGAGAGAGTAGGGTGGTGAACTTATCATGAGTCACTATTGGGGAATTTTTGTACTGTTCAACAACTACTATGGCATTGTTTGCCAGCACTTGATATTTGCAAAGGTGTTCAATAGCTGTGGTTTCTAGTAATTGATCATAAGGTGGATCAATAAAAACTAAATCTACCGGCTGACAAGATTGCAAATGAAATAAGTCGGAATACAACGTGGCCTTGTTTGTATTAGTTTTTAACGTATCAGAAATATTTTTTTGCAACACCTTACTAACTTGTGGTTCTTTTTCACAAAAGATTGCATGTACAGCACCTCGCGAAATGGCTTCTAAACCAAAAGCTCCTGATCCTGCAAAAGCATCTAAAACTCTAATGTTATTAAGGTTTATATGGTTAGCTAAGATATTAAAAACAGCCTGACGTAAACGGTCAGAAGAAGGTCTTGTCAAACTTTGTGGTGGCAAAGATAAGAGTTTGCCTTTAAATTGACCAGCGCTAATGCGCAGCATTATATCCCATACTCAGTGAGCTTTTTATGTAAAGTATTACGGTTAATTCCCAAAATTCTTGCAGCTCTTGCTTTGTTGCCTTTTACAGCTTGTAATGTTTGTTCTAGCAATGGACGCTCAACTTCTTGTAAAACTGTATTGTATAAGCTTGAATCCGTAATATTATCACCTTGCGTAATGAAGTAGTCTTTTACCATTTTTTCAATAATGTTGGCTATTCCACTCATATACTATGCAAACTCTGGTTGCTGTGCATAAAAATTTGTAACGATTCCTCGCATTTTTATCGGACACTCATTTTGGTTTATGTTTACTCTAAATTCTGCTGAATTCTTCAGCCCCTTACTGTACCATCCCAAATGTTTACGGGCAATCTTTACTCCACCTTCAGTACCATATAAATCCAAAATTGCTTCAAAATGCTCTAAAACAATAGCAAGTTGTTCCCCAAGGGGTGGGTCATCGGGGTAGGATCCTGTAGCAATGTATTGATAAGCTTGGTTAATAAACCATGGTCTGCCATAGCTGCCCCGACCAATCATTACACCATCTGCACCACTTAAGGCTAATAAATTTTTGGCATCTTCAACTGTTACGACATCTCCATTACCAATTACCGGTATTTTAACCGCATCTTTAACCTGGCGAATAAACTGCCAATCGGACCGACCATTGTATAATTGGCAACGGGTGCGTCCATGCACAGTGATCATTTGAATTCCTAAATCTTCCGCAATTTTTGCTAATTTAGGAGCATTGCGTGATTTGTCATCCCAACCAGTACGCATTTTAAGAGTAACAGGAATTTTAACAGCATTAACTGTTGCCTCAATAATCCTAGTGGCTAGATTCTCATCACGCATTAGTGCTGATCCAGCATGCCCATTAACTACTTTTTTTACAGGACACCCCATATTAATATCAATAATCTTTGCGCCCAGATCTTCATTAAGGCGTGCAGCCTCTGCCATAACCTCTGGTTCACAGCCAGCAAGTTGTACAACCATAGGCTCTTCTCCATGGGCTTGAATCATACGCATGCTTTGACGCGTTTGACGGATCATGGCTTGGCTAGCGATCATTTCTGAAACAACTAAACCTGCTCCCATACGTTTAACCAGACGGCGAAATGCCATATCACTAACACCCGTCATGGGTGCTAGGAAAACATTCATATCAAGGCTAATTGGGCCAATATTAATTTTTTTATTAAGCATTCTACTAAGCTACGGCAAATGTGCTTAAAAAACAAGCAAAATGGTAATAAGATTTATACGAGTCGGAAATGGGGAAATTTTCCTATTCAAACTCCTTGTAAAACCCCATATATCTTTCAGGATTATAACCATAAAATTCCGCTATTTTGCCGCTTTTATCTTCAGTGTATTGAAGTCTTTTATTGAGAGCATTTCCAGCGCGATTTTCATAGCGAGTTAAAACTTCGTAGCGTTTATACCCAGGGAATTTTTTTCGAAGTTCATTTTTTAAAACATAGGTGGCTAAGCCTTTTCTAGCAAATTCTTCACATATAAAAAGCCGTGCTAAGTAAATAATTTTTCCATTTCTAATCAGGCGAAGCAAAATGGCACCTGCAGGTTTTCCATCCACGAGAATTTTAATTCCTACATAACTTTCTTTAGGATTTACAACATAATTTTCAAATTCTTCCTTAGCGGTTTCCTCTAAGAATTTTCTTTTATCTTCTGTATCATTTGGGCCTAATGTCTTTGGATTTTCCTTAGGGCCAACATTAAAGGTTAAAGGCTTATACCCATTTAAAAATGTTTCTACAAAACTGTTTTCAAACCATTTTTGATCGGCTTTATTAAGCTCAACAGTTGTAATGGACTCATGTGGTATACATTGTTTTTTGGAGTGTTGAATAATATTGGCTGAGTGTACAAACGGGGTCAGTAATGTACAAAAAATGATGTAAGAAATTACCCTTTTAAAAATCTGCATATAACTACTTTCTATGTAAATAATTCGACATAATTTACCACATACAAATGTTTAAAAAAAATTTAAAAATCACCTTTTTAGAAGAAAAACAATTTATCTAACAAAGCGTATTCCAAGGATTTTGCGTAAATTAGTTTTTATGGCATAGTCATTCCATGAATTTACTTGAAGTTAAAAATCTTTCAGTTCGTTTTTCACCTGCCGGTCGTCCGGTGGTTGATGCAGTGCAGGGCATTAGCTTTGCCATTAAGCCTAAACAAACTTTAGCCTTGGTTGGAGAAAGTGGTTCTGGAAAGTCTGTCAGCGCTTTTTCTATTTTAAGACTATTGCCGCACCCCATGGCGAGCCACCCATCTGGCGAGATAATTTTTGATAATCAGAATCTTTTAAAAATACCTGAGAATTCTCTAAGACAAATTCGTGGGCGTCGCATAGGTATGATTTTCCAAGAACCAATGACGGCGTTAAATCCCTTACACACAATTGAAAAGCAAATTTCAGAAACCGTTAGGTTGCACTTGGGGCTTTCTAAGTCAAAGACTCTTGAACGAGTCAAAGAGTTACTTGATCTAGTTGAATTTCAAGAAGGCCTTAGCAGGCTTAATGCCTACCCCCATGAGCTTTCCGGTGGCCAGCGTCAAAGGGTGATGATTGCAATGGCACTTGCTTGTAATCCGGACCTATTAATTGCTGATGAGCCTACTACAGCTTTAGATGTTACTATTCAAGCCGGAATTGTTAAGCTTTTACAAAAACTGCAGGCAGATCTTGGCATGGGTATGCTATTGATTAGCCACGATTTAGGAATGGTTAAACATTTGGCCCATGAAGTGGCGGTTATGCACCATGGTAAAATTGTGGAATCTGGTAGCGTTGTTGATGTCTTTGAAAATCCACAACATGATTATACGAAACGTTTAATTGATTCAGAGCCTAAAGGTACACCAAGGCCACTTCCAAAAGGAAGGCAACAGCAATTAAGTGTGGAAAATATTAAAGTGCAGTTTGAAAACAAGTCACTGTTTAGCTTTAAAAAATTGCCACCAAAAGTTGCGGTAAACCAAATTTCATTTGCTCTAGATCAAGGCGAGACCTTAGGTGTAGTGGGGGAGAGTGGTTCTGGTAAATCAACCTTGGCCTATGCAATTTTGCGATTAATTAATTCATCTGGCAGGGTTGTTTTTCAAGGTTATGAATTGCCCAATAATTTGAAGCAGATGTTGCCGTGGCGTAAAGATTTGCAAATTATTTTTCAAGATCCATTTGGTTCTTTGAACCCTCGTTTTTCAATTTTAGATGTTGTTTGTGAAGGTCTTAAGGTTCATGCTACTGATTTATCAGCACACCAAATGCGTTTGGCTGCGTCACAAGCTTTGGAACAAGTTGGGCTAAGTGGAGATTTTTTGGATCGCTATCCCCATGAGTTATCCGGAGGACAGCGCCAAAGAGTAGCAATCGCCAGGGCACTTGTATTAAAGCCAAAGCTTGTGATACTTGATGAACCTACCTCTGCCCTTGACCGTTCAATTCAAGCAGACATCTTAGATTTGTTACGTAAATTGCAGGATGATTGTGGTTTATCTTATGTCTTTATCAGCCATGATTTGAAAGTAATTAGAGCCATGGCACATAGGGTTCTTGTTATGCGTGATGGTCAGATTATTGAACAAAATGAATCGGAGTTATTGTTTAGCCAGCCTCAACATGCATATACCAAAAACCTATTGAATTCTTGCTTATGGTAATTTAGCCTTAGCTTTTTTTCGTTTTTTCCAAATGAAATATGCAATGGCAATTATTGCAGCTGCGCCTACTCCTAATGTAAGGTAATACTTTGTTGTCTCAATATTTTTAAGTACTGTTTCAAGCACATCGCCCATCATGTAACCACTGTAACAGCTTACCAGTGTCCAAATAATGGCAGATAATATGTTTAAGGGGGCAAAGCGTTTTGGGTCTACATGGGCTGCGCCAATTACTATTGGGCTGATTACACGAATACCATAAATAAATCTGAACGATAAAATAAACCAACGATCAAATTTGTGTAGTAAATGGAACGCTTTATTAGCACGTGGCCTTAGCTTAGGGTATCTTTCAAAGAAAGCTGGGCCGTATCTTCTGCCAACTTGGAAAAGAATCTGATCAACAACGACCGTTGTACAAAAGGTAATAAGCATAATTTTGTATATGTTCATATACCCAAGGGCTGCCAGAGCCGATGAGGTTAGTATGACAGTTTCGCCTTCAACGATTGCTCCTAAGAAAACAGCTATGTATCCCCATTCTTGAACGAAGGCTAAAAACGATTCCATATCAACTTTATTTTGATTAACTGTCGCAGTATAGCAAAACACTGAGTTTTCAACAATTAAGTTGGGAAGTTTTTTTGAAATTTTGCAATATGCTTATAAAAATACCAAATATAACAAATAATAAACCTATCCAAAATAACGTTATCATTGGCTTAAGCATTAATTCAGTTGCCCAAGTGTTATTGCTGTCGGTAAATATTGTTGAATGCACATGGTCAAAATTTACTCTAACCCATGCTGATTGGTTCTTTATAACTTTATTGGTGTAAAAATATAAGATCTCAGGGGAAATTTCTGTAGAATCTACTGAAAAATTTAAAATTTCTTTGTGGATTTGTTGATTGTCTATAACTGCTTGTGATTTGTAGTTGATAATATAATGCCCTAATTTTACGGGTAATTCACTGATTTTTAATTCAAGTTTTTCGGTAAAGATTTCTCCGTGGCTTGCTCCTAGTATACATAACCCAACACCAAGGTGAGCGCCTACAAAACCTTTGTTAAATAGTTGTTTGCAGTATTTTAGCGAACTAAAAACAAGCCAAAAACTTATTACGGCAGCAAAGGTTGCGAAGTAATTAAAGTGGGGCTGGAATTTCCAAACCCAAAGTATAGTAGAGAGTATGGCGCAGGCTATGCTCCATTCATACTGCCTAAATTTCATATATGGAGCGAATCCACAAAAAATAAGTAAAAACAATGTAAGCGGATTGATAAAGTCATGGAAAAATTTTTCATCGATCACTGCATTTATGCCTAGGCAGTAATTCAAAATTATTGGAATGAAAATAAGAGCTATTAGCAAAGCTAAACAACTAATAAATCCAATAGAAACCAGTGAGATTTTAGGTGTTGTGGCTTTGAAGAGTATTATAACTGTAGCAATGCAAACGAGAATTGCACATAAGCCCAACCAAATTCCATTTTGTAAATCAAACCCAAAACTGTGTACTGAGACTAGTATTCCGCTGCGCACTAGGGAAAGCCCTAGCATTACCATTGGAAAGCTCAGTAAAAGGCATTTTCTATTAGATTTTTCCGCATGTACTGCTGCCATAATAGCTAGCCATGGAAATAGGGAAACTGTTTCTACTGGGTCCCAAAACCAAAAACCACCCCATCCTAGTTCACCGCAGGCCCAGCGTGCTCCAAGAATTAGCCCGGTAGTTATTAAGCCAAGGCATATTCTAGTGTATAATTGCATTTTAGGGTGGTTTGGTGAAAGGCAAGCCCATACCCATAAAACCAAGCATAGGCTTTGCCCAAGGTATAAAATCGGTGGGTGAATAGTGAGGTATAAGTTTTGTAATGCTGGGTTAAGATCTTGTCCAGAAGTTACTTTGATTGCCAAAACAACAAATGGATTTGCCTGAAAATAAAGGTAGCAACCAAGTGCTAGTAAAACGAAGGAAGCTAAGCAGATTGCATTATTTTCACGGAGCAGTAGGGCAGACCAAGCTGTTAAACAGGTAAAAAATAGCAGCATTGACCCTTCATGATTTCCCCAAATTCCGCATATTTTATAAATTAATGGGGTGCTGCTGTGGGAGTTTAGCCAAACATTGGCAATTTCGGTTGTATTGCTGATATAGAATAATAACAGAGTGGCAACTGCAATTATGCATATAACAAATGGAATTATTAAGGTTAACTTTTTTTGTGAAAAAATATTTTTAACCAGTATGCACGCCATTACGGCAAAAAGTGCATCTATTAATAAGGTTAGGTTAAGCAAGTTAAAATCCGTATTATCATCTCAACGAAATAATTACTTCAAACAAAATTAAAATAATAATAATCCACTCCAAAAAAGAAGAATGGGCATGTTTTAATTCATCGCTTAGTATTTGGTATAATTCGTGTACAAGGTTTAGCTTACCATTTAAAATGTTCAAGCGTACTTCAATGTCTAAAAAATCTACAGCTTGTTGGTAAAATGGTTCGTATCTAGGACGTTTCCAAAAAAATTCAGGGGTATCAAGTGCGTATGAATCTAGGTTAATCGAGTTTTTTTGGCTAAATAGTTTACCAAGGTGTTGAGAAATCTTTTTTCGCGACAGGCTGATTTTTCCTTTTTCTGCTAATTCGGCTGGTAGATGGCGAGTGCGTTGAATGGTCTGATCGATTTCATATTCGAAGTTTGAAAGTTTTACCGATTGTGACAGTCCATAGGAAAGAGAGATCTTAAGCAGTGGATCATTTGACTGCAAAATAATGTGGTCTTCTTCTTCTTCAATGAGGGTTTCACTACCGTAGTTATAGGTAAATACGTCCTCTTGAATATTGGAAAGTGGAGAAGTTATAAAATTTGCGATTTTAGCTAGTACGGCTTTTTCTTCTTCTGTGGTGTGGTTCCAAAATACGACAGAACCATAGGCAAAAAAACACATGGTTCGTTCTTTTTCTAAAGAGATAAAGACTACTTCACTGTAAAGATGAGATGTTACAGCACTGGCTTGCCAGGTTTCAAAGATTCTTTTGATGTCGTAGGCAGTACCCGTACAATAAGAGGCGCAGCGCATACTAGTCCGTCACATGCACAACTTTAGTGCCATCAATTTTTACTGCATATTTTAGGGCTTTAACTTTTTCGTTAAATGGTCCCATTAATAATCTAAAGACTGTTTCTCCGTCAGGGCGTTCTGATTCTTTAATTTGTGACTTTAAACCTTTTAGGTTGTATTTTATTTTCAGGCGTTTCCATTCTTTTAGTGCAGCAGCTTCAGATTTAACAGTAGCAAGCTGTACAAAATAGTTTCCACTAATGGATTCTGTAGACTTGGGCTTAACAATAGTTGGTCCAGCATCAGCTTCTGTTTCATCCATTTTTTGCTTTTTTGCAGCTACAGCTTGCTCAGCAGCTGGCTGAATAGTTTGTTGAGGTGCGGGTTGTTGTAGGTTTTGCTGTTGCATAGGTTGATTCTGAATTGCCTGATGCTGCATAGTCTGAGGCTGTTGCGGCATATTTTGCTGTGGTCCCACATATTGTTGTTGAGGGTTTGTATTTTGCTGAAATTGTTCAGTGCGCATTTGTTGCTGATGTGTATTTTGCGAATTTTCAACAGCTAATTCCTGATTGTGTTGTCCCATTGATGGTTGCTCAGGTGGAGGTAACAGTCTTTCCGCAGGATCATCAGATGCGCCATCGCCTATGCGATTGTAGATTAATTTATCTTGATAAGGGATATTTATCCCACCTCGGTGATCAGGAGAAACTTTATGTGGACCAGGATCTGCATGAATTAGTGTTGGGGTATCAGATGACGGAGCCTTTGCCCACTTGTAAGCAAACCATGAAAATGCAGCTATCAAAGCAACACCAGCTACGACTACCAATAATTTAACAGGTGAGTTGCTAGATTCATTATCGCTATCATCATGTCTTTGTAGTGGTTGGGGTTCGTTCCAATATGCCATTGGGTTTTTTAGGGATGCTTGGTTACCTATATTTTGAAATTGTTCATCCGGCACAAAAGAACTTGGATTACCTGGGTGGTTTTGTCCTTGATTTTGCATTGGATTGGTAAAATGGTTAGGCTGCTGATAACTTTGTTGTTGAAAGCTTTGGTTTTGAAAATTATTTCCTTGGTAATTGGCAGCTCTTTGTGCATTCAGTTGTGATGCTTGCACTGGATGCAGGTAGGATTCTGGTTGGTGCTGCCCATGAATTTGCGATGGTATTGGTTGTGCAGAGCTAAACCCGTAGCCTTGCGGTTGATTCGTCATTTGTGGCTGAGGATTTTGTTGCCCGTAAAAATTCCCAAAATTACTTTGCGGTACAAAAGGTTGCTGCTGCATTTGCCCATTGTTCATGCCAAAATTTGGGTTGTATCCCTGATTTTGTTGTTCCATTTGTGGGTAAAACCCCTGTTCAGCAAAAGGTTGCTGGGGAACGGAATTTTGAAAAAATGGTTCTTGTTGTGGTGATTGCTCATGCACGTCGCCACGACGCCTAAATTGAAATGACACGAAAAAACTCTCCTGTAATATTCAGGCCAAAATTACTACATACTCTAAAGATAGTATGTTCTTTAGCAAATTGCAAAAGTGAAGAATAAAAAAATTTATAAGCAGCTTGACTTAGGCATGTTTATAGTCTTTAAACATGAAAGCTGATATATACATATTTTGTTTATTCCGTATGAAATCCTAATGCAAAACTAATGGAAAAGCTTTTTATGGACTTTATTGACAAGTTTTTCTGTTGCTGTATAAATTGCTTGTCGTGATATGTAAATTTTGCTTCATGGGGTTTTGTAAATTGTCATGACTAATAACAGCCGTTAAGTTCTGTGAATATTTGCCGCTCTTCGTCGTATACTTTAATGGTTCCGGTGGGTAGGTCAAAATTCCAGGCATGCAGAGAAAGATCACCATCTAAATTTTTCTGATTAATCCACGGAAAAGTTCGCAAATTCTTCAAGGAATTAATTAGAGAATATTGGCCACAAATTTCGCTAAGTTTTTCTGGCTCCGTTTCTGGATTTTCATTTATAGCTTGTACGCATGATGGTTTGGCGATTTTCATCCAGTTTTCAATAAACCACATTGGTTGGCTAGAATCACTTTGCTCAATTATACTGTTAATTCCTCCGCATTGGGTGTGACCAAATATAATGATATGTTCAACTTTTAATGTACATACGCCAAATTCTAGGGCAGCACTTGTGCCGTGGTAGCCATTATCTGGTTCATAAGGGGGGACAAGGTTAGCAACGTTGCGAATTACAAATAGGTCTCCAGGTTTGCTGTTGGTAACGATTGCTGGGTCAACTCTAGAGTCTGAACACGCAATAATTAAAATTTTGGGCTTTTGACCATTATCAACAAGGTTTTGAAATTCGTGGGTTTTTTCTTCAAAGTATTCCTTTTTGAATTTTTTATATCCATCCACAACTCTTCTAATTTCTTCTGGCATTGGAAGCAACCTGATTTATTGAGTACCTGGCAAGGTTACAATGACAAGTAGATATTTCCTAGCGTTTTTTAAGGAAAAAATTTTTTAAAAGCTCTGAGCACTGGCTTTCTAAAGCGCCGCCAATGACCTGGGGTTTAAAATGAGAGTGTTTAAATATTTGTGGGCCATGTTCAATACCACCACTTTTAGGATCGTAAGCACCAAAAATAACTTTGCCAACCCTTGCTTGAGCAATTGCTGCAGCGCACATGGGGCATGGTTCAAGGGTTACATAAAGGGTGCATGTTTCTAGGTATGGAGTTTTTAAATCTTTAATAGCTTGTTGTATAACTAGCATTTCTGCATGTTGCAATGAATTTTTATTTGCCTCACACGTGTTATGCGCTTGGGCAATAATTTGGTCGTTATTTACTAAAACTGCACCAACGGGAACCTCATCATTATTTAGGGCCAATTCTGCCATGCTTATAGCATGTAGCATATAATTCATAAGTAGTCTCATTAAAGTGTGAGTTATTATAACATACATGCTAAGAATTCGTGCTGTTAACATTTTGTTAACTTATCCCCAAAACTTGTGGATAAGTCTTTGGGTAAAACCTGGATAATAAGTGCAGATTGAAGCTATCTGTGAGTTCTATTCCCTTTGCTCAAAAAACAGGCAATGTCTTGAAACCATTGAAAACAGCCAACTTTGAAGATTGTTACCAGAAAATTTTATTTAATTTTTTTAACTCTACAAAAATTTTAACAGTGCAAAAAAAATGTGGATAAGTTAGTGTCAATCCTAAAAAAGTCCATTGACAGCATTTTTTTTGAAGTTCATTCTTTAGCCATTATAATTTATAGTCATAGCACGTATGAAAACATTAGAAGTCATTTATAGGGATGCTTTATTACTGGCAATAAACAAGCCAGCTGGATTGCCTGTACACAAAGGTGCAGGGCGTAAAATTACCACCTTAGAAGACTATCTAGATGATCTTCGTTTTGGGCTACCTTTAAGGCCAGAGCTTGCTCATCGCCTAGATAAAGATACAACTGGTTGTTTACTGTTAGGACGTAACAAAACAGCACTTAAGCGGTTAAGTGAGCTATTTCAAAAACAGCAAATTAGCAAAACATACATGGCTTTAGTGCATGGCAAACTAGAAAAATCAGCTGGTGAAATTAATTTGAAGATTGCAAAGAAGTCACGTGATAAAAAATCATGGTGGGGAAAGGTTGATCCTAATGGGCAAGAGGCAATCACTTTATATGAAGTTTTAGCCAGTAATGATGATGCTTCCTTGGTTAAATTAACACCGTTAACCGGCAGAACTCATCAGCTTCGCATTCATATGCAAGCATTAGGTCACCCTATTATGGGTGATGCTATTTACGGCTTAAAAGGTGATAAAAGATCGTTATGTTTGCACTGCGGTTCAATGGAAGTGCCGCTGTATGCAAAGCGCGATAAAATTATTGTTAGCGCAGATTTTCCTGAATTGTTTAAAGACGAGATGGAAAAGTTAGGGTTAAGTTTTGTTTAGAATACAATGTATTCAAACTACCTTATCTGAGACATCAATCCTGTCTCATTCAGTATGACCTGCACAATACACTAAATACATATCTTCTTTTGTTCCAAAAATTTACCGAAAACAATTTTATAATTATCGATAATTTTACTATCTAGACTAAAAGATGGTGTGATAGTATACAGACTACTTAACTAGTAAGCTTAGAAGATAAAATGCAATACCTTAAAAATTTATGTTTAATTATAGTATATTTAGGGGTACTGGCAAGTGTGAATGGCGCTAGCAGCGCCAGTACGAAAAATTCTGATGATCAGGAATGTGGTGCTGAAAAACATAGCATGGCTGTTGGAGGATTCTCATCTTCCTCCTCACCTGCAGATGGTTGGGATATACAAGAAGGAAAAGTCTCAACAATTAAGGAAAACGTCCTATTTGTTTTGGAAAAAGTAACTGTCGCTAATAAAAAGCATTGGCTTAGATTTGCAACTGCAGAAAATGCCTCATGTCCGAATGGTGGAAATGATTATTTCAGGTGTATGATAGAAAGTGCCCTCACAGATACGAATGATGTTTGGGTTGCTTATGCGAGACGCCCAACGGAAGAATCTAATATTGAAATATTTTTTGCCGTAAGATCACCAATGGATATCCCTATTACGATACATAATGGTATTTCTAAAGGCTCTAAAGCGGTACTAAAGGGGTTGTCCATCTCACTGCATGGTTTTGCGGGAGCAGCCATAAGGCATATTAATCCAAAAAAGCAATATATGTACGTAAAGCCAATACATCCAATGACTAGTATTTTGTATAGCCATATGCCTGCTAGATCACTATGGTTACAGTGGCCAAATGAAGAAGAGAAAGAAAGACAAGGATTCTGCGGAAAATATAATTGCAGTGCAGAAGGTGATTTTCCAGTTGTATTCTCTGGGGAAAATGTTGAAATCAGAAGTGCTGATAATTCTTGGATTTCATACAAAAGTCCTATTGGTCTTAGCTCTCATCTTAATGGAGATCCTATTTGCATTTCGATAGATACTTTAGCTGCTGTATTTAATTCTTGGGTCTACAGTATAAAGGGAGACTCTAAATACCTGGTTGGTTAGCAATACCTTTCATGCTTGCTTATATGATTTTTGTGAGAAGAATGTGCTGCATTAAATATTGGGATAATTAATCGCTTCAAGCACATGATTGCTGGTAAAGTTTTTTGAAGCTAATCCATATATTTTTCACAAAAGTCTAGAGCGCAACCATACTTTTGCGTAGCTATCCAGTGCTTCTAAGGTAGTTTGCTGCTCCATGGTTGCTATAACATATTCAGGAATGGTTGAGGTATCAGCGAACATTGAGTTGTCGCCTACTAAAAGAAGGCGCCATGCACATGAAACCGCCTTAATATTTGCTATTTCTTGATTCATGACATCAGTAACAACGCGAGATCGCAATCTAGGGTCAACTATTTTTGCTAGAAATTCACACCAAGCATCTGCGACTATTATTTGATAGGTTAAAGATTTTTGCTGCAAAATATATGTAACAGCTTGTGCACAAATACTTGGCTCTTGAATAAGTGATAAGTTATTCCACATTTCACTTGCTGCATACCTACCTAAAAATGTAGGTATTCTATTAATAGATTCTGTCGCTAGGTTTAAAAGGGGTGGGTTATTTAGAATGCCAGTTATAAGACTCACACTACTTTTGCTCCATTTTTCACACTCATGATCACGTAAACTTTCTATATCTGGTGTTATTGCAGGAATAGGAGGCAATATAATAGTAGGTTTTTGCGTAGCACTAGAATCATCATCACGCGATTGAACTTGAGATGTATTTTTTAAATTCTGCTGCTTTAGTTTTTGTTGACGCTTAAGTTTAAGTTCATCTTGATTGGGGGTATTCCAAACTCTTCGAACCAATCTTCTCCCTCCAACAAACTCACCTTTTGCAATTAACTCTGCTTCTTTTTTTCTTGCCTTACCTTCACGTTCTTGTTGTGTAACAGCTTTCCCAATAATTCCTCTATAGCATGGGTTGAATCCAGGTAAAAAATCCCATGGATTTTCCCGATTTTGTTCGCTACTAGGCATACAAGAGGAGGTAGTAGAAAGTGGAAAAGGAATTTTATGCTTGGCATGCCCTTCTACGATTAATTGGCCATTTACAGCAAGCAAACCAGCAGCAATCAAGCTTTCTAAGCACCTAAACGTACAAAGTATCAATATAACATATCTTAATATCACGCAAAAACTCCTGATAAAAACTTAGAGTTAGCACTATAGCTAAAAATTTTTTACACACAAACTATTAATATTGTTTAGCGAGTTATCACACATAATAATTACACTTTCCGATAATTAATCGCCTCAAGCACATGGTTGCTGGTGATGTTTTCTGAATTGGCTAAATCAGCAATTGTACGCGAAACTCTTAGTAACCTGTGGTAGCCACGGGCTGATAAATTAAAGTGGTTAATTGCTTTGCGTAAAATTTCATCCACTTTTGGTTCACAGCGCACTGCTTTATCAAGCATTTGTCCATCTGCATGGGCATTGATCATTATCTGGCTGTTGTAGCGCTGATGCTGCATTTGTCTGGCATTTTCAACTCGTGTTAATATTTGCTGGCTTGTTTCTTCAACGGTATCTTTAGCTTGTAACTCATCTGGTTTAAGGGCTTGTACCGGAATTACCAAGTCAAAACGGTCCATCATGGGGCCTGAAATTTTTTGTTGATATTCTTCAGCGCATTTGGGTACTTTGCTGCATTGGCGATCTTCGTCGCCAAAATAGCCGCATCTACATGGGTTCATGGCGGCAATGCATTGAAACCTGGCAGGGTAGGTGTAATGGTGCTGTACGCGTGCTATGGTGATTGTTCCTGTTTCTAATGGTTGGCGCAGGCTTTCTAAGCAACCACGCGAAAATTCAGGAAGTTCATCTAGGAAAAGTACTCCGTTATGGGCTAAAGATATTTCACCAGGTTTACCTTTTTGGCCGCCTCCGACAAGTGCTGGTAATGATGCACTATGATGTGGATCACGAAATGGTCGAATCTTAACTAAACCATCTTTTGGAATCATGCCGGCGAGGCTGTGAACAACTGTTACAGCCAAAGCTTCTTCGGCACTAAGTTTTGGTAAAATGCTTGGTAAACGTGCTGCCAGCATAGATTTTCCAGCACCTGGTGGTCCAATCATTAAGACATTATGGCCACCTGCTGCGGCAATTTCTAAACCTCGTTTTGCAAAGCGCTGAGATTTTACATCTGCCATATCTAGCTGGTTAGTTGGTTTTTGATCAAGCTTTGGTTTAGGTTGGGGTAGGGCAATTTCATTTTTAAAATGCTTGATTATGCTTAAAATCGAATCAGGTGCTAGAACGCGCACATCACCTCCCCAAGCAGCTTCTGGGCCACAATCTTTAGGGCAAATAATGCCTTTGTTATGTTCTGCCGAAAGTAGGGCTGCAGGCAACACACCAGGAACGCTTAAAATTCTACCGTCCAGGGTGATTTCGCCAAGTGCTATATAGTTCTTTAGCTCATCCGCAGGAATAATTTTCATAACTCCTAAAATTGCTAAGGCAATTGGCAAATCATAATGGCTGCCTTCTTTTTGTAAATCAGCCGGGGTTAGGTTTACGGTTATGCGTAGGGCTGGGATATCTAGGCCAAGCCCGTGAAAACAAGCGCGAATCCTTTCACGTGATTCTCCAACTGCTTTATCTGCCAATCCTACTATTGCAAAAATTGGTAGCCCTGTGGCAAATTGTACTTGTACTTCAATCAGTTTTGATTGAACGCCAAAAAATGCAACCGTAAAGCTTGTGGCTAATTTCATGTCTTTTTTCTTTTATTGTGGCGATAAAAGAATTAAGAAATGGTGAACAAGCATAGTGCTATAATTTTGCTTTAAAGGAGTGACATCTTAATGTATTTTACGAAAAATTAACCAAATAGAATTAAGGTTATGATACTAGTAGAATTAAGGTTATAAACCAGTCAATATTTTAAGAGGAAAAATATCATGAACAAAATATTAAAAGTATTAGGCATATCTTTGCTTACTTCAAGTGCAGCTTTTGCAGCAGATGCTGGAGCAGGAGATAGGGCAGCATTACTAATAAGAATAGGTACTATTGTAGATGCATATACTGCAGCAAATGCGCAACATGCGCCAGCACCAACTTATACAAGAATAGAAGGTACTGATACAAAAGTATTACTTGATTGCTTTGAAGCAGGTGATATGACACCGTATTTTGCTGGTCTGAAAGCTGAAATAAAAGCAAAGGTAAGCCATTACATTGACCAATTACTGCCACATAATGGTAATTTCTTGGAAGCTGCTACTGCTGTTGCTACTGGTGGAGCGATGCAACCAACAGATCGTACTCGTGATGCATTTAAAGTAGCCGTATCTGGGTGCTTAGATGGCTTACATTTGGCTACAGCTGCTCCTAGTAATGGTAGATTAAGTACGATTACTCGCTTTGTAGCGGATGTTCAAAATGAGATATTACATGCAATGGACACTTACATTGACCAATTATTGCCACATAATGGTATTTTCTTGGCTACTGGTGTTACTGCTACTGGTACAGCGATGCAACCAGCAAATCATACTCGTGATAGTTTTAAAAATGCACTAGCCCAAGTTATTTTTGATTAATATTTTTTGATGCTTCTGGGTCACTCAGCCCTCATGTTGGTGGCCCATTATCCTTGCCTGTATTTCTACCAGCTGCTATTTCTAAGTCGCTTACGCTTTTTAAGCATATTAAATGCTACCTAAAAACTCTTTTAAGATTTTGGTAAAGTCAGTTGGGTTATCAATGTGAACCACATGTCCACCTTTTAAGGTATTAAGATGTGTGTTTGGTCGAAGATGTGCCATTTCCTCCATGTGTTCTTGGGTTGTCACGCGGCTATCTTCTCCTCTGATTAATAGGGCAGGGCAATTGCTTGCTAGCCAATCTTTCCAATGGTTTACTTCTGTTACTAAATTGTTAGACTCTAACATTTCTTGCGGGTCAAATGCGAGCTTCCATCCATCATTTGTGTTGCGGATAGAATCTTTTAAGTATGGCAAAAATCTTTCACCGATTTTTTGCTCAAGTTCTTCTTTGGTTCGAAACATACCTTTCCAAGCAAGAGAAAAACTTACATCTGAGACTATTTCAACTCCTATGTCCTCAACAATTATCGCGCGTACAAGGCTTGGATGTCTTGCTGCAAAATGGTATGAATTTACCCCACCTAAAGAATTACCTAAAAGCACAACAGGTGACTCAATGCCTAAGTGTTTAAAAAATGCTTCTAAATCACTTAAGTAATCATTGCGTGTGTAGGTTTTGGCGTGGTCAGAATAACCATGTCCACGTTGATCTAGCGCAATTACTCGCCATTTTGGTGATAGGGCGCTTGCAAGTGGCACAAATGTTTGTGCTTCCAGCCAGTGTGCATGTAGAGCGATCAATACTTGACCATTTCCGCCTGAATCAAGGTAAGATAAATTGATACCATTGTTATTAAAGCTAAGTCTTTGCATAACTACCCCGCAGAAGCTATTACTATAGCAAACCCCCTATAAAATGGTCATGGTTAGTGTTCTAGTCATCCTGAATTTATTTCAGGATCTGGCCAATAGATGCCGAAACAAGTTCGGCATGACGTTACCATTCTATAGAAGCCTTGCTATACCGTTAATATTAGTTAGTGCTTAGTATAATCATTTTTTATGGAAGTTTGGATAATAATTTTTGTATTTTTTTGTTGCAAATTATAAAAACTATCGCTATATAAGATTTGTGATTAATGCTTTATGAAACATTTTATATAATAGTATGTATACTTTTTTGAAAAAAAATAACTTACAAATCCCCTTGGGTAGCTACTCTGCCCAGGTGTTTGAGTTGCGTACACTAATCAATCTTTAATCTATATAAGCTTCCAACACATCGATTTAGACGCCTGGTAATAGGCTCTAACCCATAGGACACGTCATCGCGAATCCAACGTAGTTGGGTGTGGCGATCCAGTGTATGTAATCAATATTTGATCTTACTAACTGGATCACCACGGCCATATCTGGCCTCGTGATGACGAGTGCTCGTCAAGAAAATTAATCAAAACAATACAATACAACAACAAATTTAAAAATTTAAGGAGAATAATAATGTCTAAAATTAAAAAACTATATTTGCCACTTTTGGTTTCTGTGGCAATGAATATCGGAAATGTGTATGCATCTGATGATACTGATACTCGTAAAGTTTCATCTGCATCTTCAAGTTCATCATCATCTCCAGCTCCTACCAGCACTTCTTTTCCAATTCAAGACGGAGAGTTTATCTTGAAAATTTCTGATGATTATACTGTTGCTGTCCCCGGACGAACTAGTGCTAATAGTGAGGTTTCTGCAATACTTGATTCAACTTTTAATGAACTGGGAGCAAGTGTACCAAAGGAACTTAGCAAACTTATGGGAGCATATGAATATACACCTTCACTTTTTTGTTATTTATATAAGAGTTCCAAAATTGTTACAGCTTTAAATAGCGAAACAGGTAAAAAAGTAGTAGATATTCAGCTTGACACTGAACCATATTTTGCGATTCATTTTGGCACAAGTTTGTATGTTTTTGAATCTTTAGGAGGTATTTCAGTAATTAGTACAATTACTAATCCACCAATAAAATATTATTTTCAATCTACTTGGAGTTTCGCCAATCCACGTAGCTTTACTCTTATGGGGGACAAAATATCTGTTAATTATGATAATGGTAGTGGTTATCTAATAAGTTTGGGTGATATGGAAAAAGACCTTGAGCCCTTTCTGGCGCGTGTGGGTTTTGAGGCAAATATTTATCTAACAACTAGAGCAAGAAGCTCAGCTTCTTCTGCATCTTCAACTTTTACCAAAAATAATACTAACAACAATAATAATACCAATGGGTAATTGAAAACTTAACTTTTTATAAAAGGAAAATAAAAATGTCTAAAATTAAAAAATTATACTTGCCGCTTTTAGTTTCTGTGGCAATGAATATCGGGAATGTATATGCATCTAATGATGCTGATACTCGTACAGCTTCATCTGCATCATCAAGTTCATCATCTTCTTCAAGCGAATCTGATGCATCTTTTCAAGAGCGACTTAACGGCTTATTAAAGGTTTCAACCTCAAAGACTTTACCTCATCTGATGAATAAATTAGAATTTGAAATGATTGAACAAGAACGGTTTACTGGCTTAATAAAACTTGCAAGTCCAAGTAATTTAGTTTTTGTGTTGGGTAAGATAAAAACCTATGTAGCTGCTGAACAAGAACGTCTTATTAGCTTATTAAAGGTTGCAAGAGAAGAGAATTCAGCTTGGATGTTGAAGGAGCTCAACGCAGCTGTTAATCAAGTTTTAGAGGGAGGTCCAAAAACGACTGAATCTTTAGAGGCTACTCATGACCCAGAAAAATATCCTTATAGAACGTCAACTGGGAAGTTGGTTAGTGCAGAAGCTTACCAAATGCATGTTATTAATGTACATACTACTGTAATTACTTCTAATTTATCTAAACCTTATACTGCGCATTTGATGTTGAGAGTAACTCTAGAAGATTTAAATTCTTTTGGCTTAACAAGAAGGTGGAGTGAGGAAGACTAATTTCCAAACGAGGCAAAATTAAATTTTAGATAGGCCACTTAACGGTGGCCTATTCAGCGGAAGTTACAACCAAAGTATTGCCATTAACATCAGTAACCCTCACCATGGTGCCAGCTGGTAAATCGGGCCCACTAACTGACCAATGGCTGTCACCAACTTTAGTACGTCCACGTCCATTCTTTATTGCTTCCTCTAGAATGACGGTGGTGCCAACCATTTTGCTTTTGATGTCATTTACTAAAGGTTTACCTTCATTGTTTTGCTTTTTGTAAAAGCAATAACTGAGCGCTAAGCCTGCAACTAAAAATGCAGCAATTGCTACAAGGCTTGTTATGCCAAATAAATAAACTAAACCTGCCGTAATTAAGGCGCTAAGTCCAAACCACAGCATAAATACGCCAGGAAACATTAGCTCAAAAGACAATAGGGCTATACCCAACCCAAGCCACTGGATGGCTGTCATATTAAAACAAAATAAACAAATATCATTCATAATTTAATCCTTATTATTTTTTGGGTTTGGTGTCGGTTGCGCTTAGGAGCTCACGTATTCCTTGCAATGATCCTAGCATGTTTGATGCTTCAAAAGGTAGCATAATTACTTTTTGGTTATC
>CAMASM010000026.1 GCA_945860985.1 Candidatus Finniella inopinata | reverse complement strand
CTAAATTTTTTACCTGTCCCTGCGATTCTCCACATACATAAAAAAGATTACTGGTTATTAAGCAAATGAAAGACAGAGTTTCTGCTGGACTATCTTTCATTTAAACTGCCTTTTGTTTTTCCTGAAAGAGAACTGGCAGACATAATTTTTCCATTGCTACGCCTGATTATCGAGGGTAATGTACAAATTATGCAAAAGGATGTCAATAGAGACTCTTAGAGCAATGCTAACTTTGTGATAACTTAATAAAATATGAGGTAGATAAATGGCAGAAAATAAAGATGTTTGCGGCTCTAAAATTGACCTTCTAAGCCGTAGGCCAGAGGTTCGAATCCTCTAGGACGCGCCATTTCTATCGCCAATTTGCTTTATGAGGCATCATGAAAACCCTAGTTATTATACCATCTCGTTTAGAATCAACTCGTTTATCCCAAAAGGCCCTGGCTGAAATTTGCGGTAGACCAATGATTGAATGGGTATTACATCAAACAACACAAGCCAACGTTGGTGAAGTTGTTGTAGCTACTTGTGGCCATGAAATTGCCTCAGCTGTAGCCAATGCAAAAGGAAGGTATATTATAACCAACCCAAACTTACCATCAGGGACTGATCGCGTATGGGCGGCTTATAAGGAAATGGGAGAACCAGAAGTTGATGTTATAATTAATGTGCAAGGTGATTTGCCATTATTATTGCCCAATCATTTGCAAGACATTTTAAAACCATTCAGCGACCCTAACGTTGATGTTAGCACCCTAGCAACACTAATTACCGACCCATCTGAAGTAAATAACCCAAACGTAGTTAAGATATGCATGGATCAACCACATAACAACATTGGCAGAGCTGTTTATTTTTCGCGTTCTGCAGTGCCTGCTAATGCTCTTAATTATTATCACCATGTTGGAGTATACGCCTACCGACCACAGGCTTTAAAAGCTTTTGTCAATCACCCCCCTTGTTATTTAGAACAAACTGAAAAACTAGAACAACTAAGATTTTTGCAACATGGCTATAGAATTGATGTAGTAATTATAGAATCAGCCCCAATTTCAGTAGACACTTACGCTGACCTTGAAAAGGTACGCTCTTTGGCTACAGACTATTTAGATAAACACCTTACGTTTCCTTGCTAAAACAACAAAAGTAAATTATAAAAATGGTATTCAAAATGAAAAATATGATTCTAACAGCAGCAGCTCTGATACTAATTGCATCAGGCATATTCCTTGGGCTTGGTATTAGGACAAAAGCTAATATCGTTGAAAAGCCCCATGAACTCAAACTTACTGAAAAATTTTCTTAATGAGGCCCCAAAGTCTAAAGCGATGGAACGCTAAAATTTATCCCGTTAGCCTATGGACATTTGCTTTGTTTTCACTGGTTGGATTAGTTGATGCGCTATATCTTTCACCACCAGATTATCTTCATGGTGATCTCGTGCGTATTTTATACGTGCACGTTCCAGCAGCTTGGCTATCAGTAAGTATTTATGGAGCCATGGGATTATGCAGTTTTATAAGTATAGTGTTACGATCACCATTTTACAGCTTATGCGCACAAAGCTTAGCTCTACCCGGCTGCATATTAACCGTCATTTGCATTGCAACAGGCTCCATTTGGGGTAAGCCGGCTTGGGGCACTTGGTGGGTATGGGACGCCAGACTAACTTCCGTTGTGGTTTTATTCTTCCTATACATTGGCTACCTAAATTTTTGTGATAACGGGCTAAACAAAGCTGCTAGCGTTTTAAACATAGTAGGCTTAGTCAACCTACCCATTATTAAATGGTCTGTTGATTGGTGGTTTACCTTACATCAGCCATCATCATTTTCTCTAACTCAAAAACCAGCTATTGCAACAGAAATGCTGATTCCTTTATTGCTTGTGACTGTAGCTTTTGCAGCTTGGAGCTTAGTTATTTTTAGCGGGCAATTGACTAAACTTTTACAAAAATTTCAAAGAAACAATCATGGATGAATCATTTATCTACGTAGCAGCTGCTTATGGTTTTACTTTTGCAACTTTGCTTTATACTCTTTACGTTATTAAAAAATGAGCATCCAAGCCAAACAAAGACTCATACGCCTTCTTTTAATTTTAGGAATAATTAGTGGTTTGTGTTTATTTTTAGCCGGCGCCTTACGGGAAAATATTGTTTTTTTTAAAACCCCCACAGAATTAGCTAATACAAAGAACTGTAAAAAAAAATTAAGATTAGGTGGTCTGGTAGTTACCGGCAGCATAAAAACCACAAATAACTGCCACCTATTTCAAGTAACAGATCAAATCAACACGGTAACTGTAAAATACAAAGGCCGCTTTCCCAACCTATTTCGCGAAGGGCAAGGAGTAGTAGCGGTCGGAATTTATGATACTAGTCAAAAGATCTTCATGGCTAATCAATTGTTAGCTAAACATGACCAGTATTACAGACCACCACAAAAACTAGGAGTAAAACATGAAAAATAGCCATTATACACGGTGGAAGTGTGTAAAAAGTTTACTACCTATTGCTCGTAAACTTTCGTGGTGTGATAGGCTAAAAATGCTAGGACGTCCTTTGATCAGCCCACTACCCTTTATTCTAAAATACCTAAATCCTAGTGATCGTTTATTTGATATTGGTTGTGGATCCGGAGCTTTATTATATTTAGCTGTCAAACATGCTCATGTTACCGTTGCTGATGGATGTGAAATATCAGAAGCTCTTCTTACTAATGTTACTAAACTAGATCATCCTCCCCATATAACTAATGTTATTAAAATTACCGCAGATGCTCATTTACCATCTCTTAAAAATTATACACTGGTCACTGCTATTGATGTTTTGCATCACGTTTTGCCTGAAAAACAGACTTCTTTTTTTGAAGAAATAACATCAAACACTCAACCTGGTACCAGGTTGATTCTGGCTGACATTAACGCAAATAAACCAATTGGATCTTTTTTAAACCGTATACATGACCTTATTCTTGCCAAACAATGGGTTTATCCTTGGTCATCCACTAAAACTGCGCAACAATTATTAAAACTGGGATGGAAAATAAAACACCATACACACCATAGAAATTTATGGTACCCACATTATGTAATAGTTGCGGAAAGGCAGTAAGCGCAAAACCAAGCTTTAGAAACGCATACCTAAATCAGACATATTATTTTCATGATCTACTACACTTCTTTCAACAATATGATTAATTAATTTTTCTGCATCCAAATACTCTAAATTATCGCCTAAATTAGAAGATTTATTCACCATAGCAATTGGAATCTCAGAGCACCATGCTAGTTTTATAGGCAATCCTAGTGATGCAGCTATATCCATTTTGCTTAAAATTAAATTTCTTACCTCAAATTTCTTTGCAAAATGAGCATAATCATCAACTAAACTTACGGAAGAATCACACGGAACAACCAATACAGGATCAAACATAAGTTTTTGAGAATAAGCTTCTAACCAACCAAGATCTTTTGAATTTTTTAGATCAACCCCTTGTGTATCAATTAACTTGACAACTTTTTCTTGTTTTTTTGTATGTGTTTGTAATGCTGTGAGTGCATCTTTACCAAAGTAGTATGGAACCCCAAGTTTATCTGCATAAGCCTGTAGCATGCCCTGCCCAGAGGTTTTAAAGGTATCTAAATTATATATTTCGACGCTACGATCACTAGCTTTTAAAAGAGCTGCCGTTTTTGCCAAAATTTGAGTTTTGCCAACCCCATAAGACCCAAGAAAAACAATAGGTTTTAAAGCCATAGCTTTACGAACCCACTGGGTTTCAAAATTAATACATTCAGCCAGTGATTCAGCTAAATTAATCTCTCTACGATTTGAATCAGATGATAAACATTTTAGCCAAAAATCCTGAAAATCTTTTCCTAAATAATGGGAATTACAAATCTCTTCAACAAATCGAATGGCTAATAATGAATTATCTACAACATTATTAAAAATTATTTGTTCAGCTTGATATAAAGATGGAACAATAATTGGTTCCCCACTATCAAATAAGGCAATAGTAATGCGAATTTGATTATTGAATTCCTCAGTGCTTTCAATAATTACGTCTTCACCAAAACGTTTTTTGACTTCTTGCATAGCCTCATTTAATGTAGGGGCTGTAACTGTAACTTTTTGCATGCGTAAACCAATTTTTTACTGTTTGTAGATCATAATGCTTATAGTCTTAGTTTAAGAGTTATCTGATGAGTTTTACAATACGCTTACTAATTTGGTTAAAGGGAAAATTTGTAGGTAACGATAGCCTTGGCAATCGTTATTACGAAGAAAAGCCAAAAAGCGTTTATAATGGACGTCAACAACGTCGATGGGTTATTTACAAATCAAGGCATGATGTTGGTAAAATTCCCCCTGAATGGCATGCTTGGTTACATTACCGCACAGATAAACCACTTAGTGGACAGGTCTTTGATTTGGAGCAAAACCAATCAAACTTAACAGGAACCCAAAAAATTGCACCAGTTGATGAAAATAATAAAATAGTTAAACTCGACACCAAAATGAAGCGATCATACCAACCATGGATACCGAATGAATGAGAAATACGAGATTTTAGTTGAAGAGCATCACCATGGCACGCGTCTAGATAAATTTTTGAGTATAGTCACCCCCCTAAGCCGAACTCGCATTCAAAGTCTGATAAAAGATCAAGCAATTGAGGTCGCTCCCAAAAAACATTTTGACGCCCATACAAAAATAAAATCTGGAGAAAACTACACAATCACCGTACCAGAAAGTATAGAAGCTGATCCGTTGCCACAAGATATCGCCCTAAGCATTTTATTTGAAGACGATCAATTATTGGTTATAAATAAACCTGCAGATTTTGTTGTGCACCCTGCACCAGGACACAGTAATGGCACCCTAGTAAATGCACTATTATATCACTGTGGAGAAAGCCTTTCTGGAATCGGGGGGGTCAAACGCCCTGGAATTATTCACCGTCTTGATAAAGACACCACAGGAATAATGGTTATCGCCAAAACAGACATTGCTCACCATAGTCTATCACAACAATTTCATGACAGAGACATTCACTTAAAAAAAATCTATTTGGCTTTAGTGTGGGGAAGACCATACCCTACTTCTGGAATAATCGATGTACCACTTGGACGCCACCCAAAAGATAGGCAGAAAATGGCCATACACAAACAAGGAAAAAGTGCTCAAACTTCGTATAAAGTAATAAAATCTTTTAATAGCAAAATAGACATTCAAAGCCAAATAAGCCTAATAGAATGCGAATTGCACACAGGGCGCACCCACCAAATTCGCGTACATTTACAACACCTAGGCACTCCAATTATAGGCGATCCACTTTATGGAAAAAACCGCACCAAGAAAGACCTGTGGCCTAGTATAATTTATGATTTTCCACGTCAAGCCTTGCACGCCCATAAGCTAGATTTTTTGCATCCAACTACCAACGAACAGATATCTCTATCAGCGCCATTCGCCGATGATATGGAAGATTTGATAGGTGAACTAAACTAAGTTACGTTCATAGTAATATGCCTACGAAATAATCACTTGGATACCGCGGTCTAAGCCGCGGTACGTCGTACTAGATACCCGCGAAGTCAAATGGGTAGCCCTAACGACGCCCCGCTACTTGATAGCGGGGTCCAAAGCTCAGTGAGATAGGAATCTCATATCATCTTGAGTGCAAGTTGGTCTAAGCTAATACTTAAAGATTACTCTAGCGCCACAAACTGCAGCGGCCTTACATCTGGTTTTTCATAAAGGTAGCCATACCTAGACAATGCCATCTTGTATTTTTGCCAAGCATGTTCGTGCCTGCATAAAATACCATCATACATAGATAAAGCATTACCATGCATAGACAAAATATCACCGTACCTAGCTAAAAGCTTATCATACATACACATAACTTCTTTATATTCAGAGGCAATGCTCTCGTATTTAGACTTAGACAATGCATCTACTTTAGAAACATCTACAGTGGCGCGGCTAGTATCTGCATCAGTTATAGCTTGCAATACTTGTTGGGAGGGGAAATAATCTGCAGGATCGGTATACCAGTAATCTACATCAAAAGCTGCGATTGCTGGTACTATTGACAAGAATAGGCTTAAAATCCTTAACGTGTTAATCATATGATACCTGATAAATATTTCTGAAAGACTCTAAAAAATATTAACCTCAGACAGGTTAATAATTCGTGAAAGCCCTAAAAATTTTCATACATATCAGATGGTAAGTATGATTATTGAGGAAAAATTCTATCATCCATTCTCATAAAGACAATTCCACAAATGAAAAATGTAATTCCGTTTATTTCTTTGATTTTTTCTCAAGCTCTAATTTCATAAACTCGTACAATGCACGAATACGTCCTAAACCATCCAGAGACTTGGGATAAGTGTAATACATAGGCATAGTTGGCGTTTGCGCATCTTGGAATAATTCGATTAAATCATCATGATCTGCTGCCATGAAGTCAGCCAGAATAGCCACACCAACACCACCCTTTACTGCTTGCAACATACCATAGGCATTGTTAATCGATAAATATGGTACTCGCATAACACCGGGCTTTGCGCCAAAGCGCAATAACCAACTTGCATTACCAACTGGAGAAAGTTCACTTTCCCCAAAAGCAACAATACGGTGGTTATCAAGCTCTTCCGCCACACGTGGAATTCCAAAATTCTGCACATATTCCTTGCTGGCATAAACGCCCATACGAATAATTCCCAACTCTTTTTGGACAACATAATCCATAGGTAGCGCCTGGCGATAATTAATTGCCACATCCGCTTCACGCATCGTAAAGTCAACATCACCATCAGTTAAATGAATATTTAGTTGGAGCTTGGGATAAGTCTGCATAAATCTATTAAGGCGAGAAGCAAACCAAACAGATCCAATCCCAACAGTGGTAGCAACCTTTAGGCTACCAGATAAACCATCCTTTGATTCACTAATTACCGCACTAATTGCATTTACTTGGGCAAAAATCTCCCTAGTAATTTTAAAAAGATGATCACCTTGTTCCGTTAGCACTAAACCACGTGCATGACGGTTAAACAGCATAACACCAATACTTTTTTCAAGACTGCTAACCTGTCTGCTAACTGCAGATTGGCTAACACCTAGCGCGTGTCCTGCTTCAGTCAGACTGCCTGCCTGGGCAACTATATGAAAAACCCTTAATCTATCCCAATCCATAACATTACCTCATGTCTTATTTGTTTTGCAGATATAGCTAATTTTGCTTGGGGTAGTATACATATCTTAAACACCTTTGTGTGAATTATTTTAAAATCATATGTTTATAGCTCAATGTACATCACACATCAAAATAATAATAATCCTAAATTTCAACCAATAATAAGTAAAAATTGCAAATATAATTCAATTGTAAATATCTTATTGCTTTTTTTTATAACTCACAATATCTAACTTAATTTAATCTATAAAATCTCACAAAACACAAATTCTGTTAACCAGTCGTTAATAATTAACATGTCATATTTGCATTATGACAAAAATTACAGAGGACCCATGTTACACCTTATAGCTATATTAAGCTTTTCAACTCTAATATCTGTTTTAGCCTATCTAATTCAGCATGGTGAAATTGAAGGAATTAAAAATTTTGCAGATGCCAATAATCACACAGCAATACAGTCGTCAAATATCCATTATTTACGGACTAACTAAGGAGTAGTTGACCTGGGGGAATAACTTTTACCAGGGTAATCTGATTGCGTTGACGTCGCAAAATTTCAAACCGAAATCCGCGCCAGTTAAAAATTTGACCAACTGTAGGCAAAACACGAAACTGATTAATCAAAAGGCCTGCCAGGGTTGCAGCAACATCATCTGGCAAATCCCAATCAAACTGCCGATTAAGATCACGAATCGTAACATTTCCGTAAATTACAAAACTTCCATCTACCTGCGGACGAACACCACGCACAGTAACATCGTGCTCATCTGCTATGTCACCTACAATTTCTTCTAAAATGTCTTCCAAAGTAACGATACCCATTAAGGAACCATATTCATCAACCACTAAAGAAAAATGTTCTCTACGCTGACGAAAAGCATGCAACTGCTCCAAAAGATCAGTGCTCTCAGGAGTAAACCACGGCTTATGAGCTATATCAATTATGTTTAAATCATCCAAAGATCCTGAATGCGCACGAACAGCACGCAATAATGCCTTAGTATTAATAATACCAACTATATTATCCGCATTACCCTGCCACAAAGGTAAACGAGTGTATGGACAAGCTAAAACCTGATCAACTATTTCTGTTGGAGAATCGTCTGCATTAACCATTGTAACATTTTGACGATGCACCATAATTTCAGAAACTTGAACTGAACCTAAATCAAGAATGCTCTTAAGCATTGCTTTTTCGTGAGGAGTATCCTGACCAGGCCCGTCATGCATATCAATTGCCCCGCGTAATTCTTCTACGCTTGCATGCTGATCAACCGGAGTTACTTTTATTCTGATAACTTTGAGAAAGTAAGTGATGAAAAAAGAAAGTGCCTTATTAATTGGCAAAAATAAATAATAGAAAAACTTTATAGCAGGCGCCGCAAACATTAGAAAACGGGTAGAATCTTGAATAGCAAGAGTTTTTGGCATCATCTCAGCAAAAACTAAAATTACTGTTCCTACAAAAATCGATGTTCCGACTGCAATAATAGTAGAAGTGTCACCCAAAAAATCAAAAATCAAGTTAGATAAAACCGAGGCAATTGCAGCATTTAACAACGTGTTGTATGCCAAAAGAGCAGTGATAACCATGCTTAGATGGTGCTGCAAATCACGAATTATCTTGGCCGATTTACTTCCAGCCTTAGCCAGTTGGTGCAATTTTGGCCTTGATGCAAAAGTCATAGCTGTTTCAGATGCTGCAAAGAAAGATGAAGCCGCCAATAAAACAACAAAAACGATTAGCATAGCAAACATTTACTGCTGTTCCTCATCTTGTAAATGAGCAGCGCGGTGTTTTGCTGCACGGGCGTTACTCTCCTCTTCCAATCGCCTTTTCCTTAATTCTATTATTTCACGCTGAGAAACATGCTTAGCAGGACGGTTACAAATAGCAACCCAAGCAGGATCTTCAGATTTCCTTTGACAATAGTCCCTTAAAGGCTCTGGCTCAGGACAGCTCATAAGATTTAACAACTTCTCCATAGCAGCCATATTACCAGTAATCATTTGAATAATTTCCTGTTTTTTCTCAGACTTTTGATCATCAGAACTTTGCTTATCTAATGCATCTAATAATTTTTTTGTATCGCCCACAAAATCATCAAAAGCATCGCCAATAGTGAATGGCTCCCTTATATTTTTTCTCTTTTTTTTGACCAAATCATCTAAACGCTTAACGCTTTCCTGCAAAAAAGCTTTCGGATTTGTTGATTCCGCAGCAACCGCACCAGAAACAAACAAAGCAACTAAGATAGATTTTAAAAACATATGTTTTTCGTTTAAACGATAAACATTTAAACAGATTTCAAAACGTAATAATTAGGGTATTTGGCCCGAATAAAATCACTCATAGCCTGGATAACCCGGTCAACGGTAGAATTTGTTGGCTCATCTAGTGTTTCCACATGCACATCTGCCTCTTCAAAAACAGGATAACGTTCCTCTATTAGCTTTTCTAAAACTTCATGATGATTGGAATCATTAAACATAGGACGATCCGAACGTCTCGAAACTCTGGCCACCAAGGTATCAATATCCGCCTTTAACCAAACAGAAATTGCTTTTTCCTTAACAATTTCACGCGTTGGTTTATTAGCAAATGAACCTCCACCTGTTGCCAAAACATGAGTAGGCTGATCAAGCAAACGCTTAATCACTCTTTGCTCTCCATCAAGAAACGCCTGTTCCCCAAATATGTCGTAAATTTCTTTTATTGGATAACCGGCAGCTTGCTCAACTTCAATGTCTGAATCAAAAAAAGAAAGCTCTAACCTTTTTGCTAAACGCTTACCTATGCTAGTTTTACCGCTGCCCATCAAACCAACTAAAACTATCGTTTTTGGTGGCATGAAGCTCACTGTCATTTGTGAGCGGTTGGCTTGGCTAAAATCATCTCTCATGAACTTAATCTAACCATCATTTCTAATTAATACAATACACTCAGCCTATATGGCCACAAGGTAGTATACCTAAGCTATAACTAAGATACAAGTATCTCACGTTTACCCTGATGATTTGCAGGACTAACTACCCCGTGCTTTTCCATCATTTCCACAATTCTTGCCGCCCGATTATAACCGATTTGAAAATGACGTTGAATAAAACTAGTTGAAACCTTATTTTCACGTTTAATTAATTCAACAGCTTGTGCATAAATCACATCACCACCATCATTACTATCAACATTAGATGAAAACATATCTTCACTATCTGTTGTTACATCATCCACATAGCTAGGTTCACCTTGCTGTTTTAAAAAGGCAACAACCGCTTCAACTTCCGTATCTTTCATAAACGGCCCATGGACACGTACAACACGGCCAACCCCACTCATGTAAAGCATATCACCTTGACCCAAAAGCTGCTCAGCACCTTGGTCGCCTAAAATAGTACGGCTATCAATCTTTGAAGTAACTTGAAAACTTATTCTAGTTGGGAAATTAGCCTTAATTGTTCCTGTAATTACATCCACAGAAGGTCTTTGTGTTGCCATAATCAGGTGAATACCAGCTGCACGTGCCATCTGAGCTAAACGCTGCACAGCAGACTCTACCTCTTTGCCTGCCACAATCATTAAATCAGCCATTTCATCAATAACTATCACAATGTAAGGCAATGGCTTCAAATCAAGCACCTGGTTTTCAAAGATTGCCTGACCAGTATCAGGATCAAACCCAGTTTGTACACGTCGCGCAATAATTTCACCCTTTCCTTTAGCTTCTTTGAGACGCGCGTTGTAACCATCAACATTGCGCACCCCAAGTTTTGCCATGTTTCTGTAACGAGTTTCCATCTCTTTAACAGCCCACTTTAAAGCTACTATCGCTTTTTTAGGTTCAGTCACCACTGGGGTTAATAAGTGTGGAATATCATTGTAAACAGATAGTTCAAGCATTTTCGGATCTATCATAATAAAGCGACACTCATCCGGCGAAAGACGAAACAGAATTGACAAAATCATTGCATTTACTGAAACAGATTTTCCAGAACCAGTAGTACCTGCCACCAAAAGATGCGGCATTCTTGCAAGGTCTGCAATTATTGGCACGCCAACTATATCTTGCCCCAAAACTAAAGGAAGCCCGGCTGAAGTTTTTTGGAATTCATCACGCAACAAAAGGTCACGCATATAAACAGTCTGACGCTTCTGGTTAGGCAGCTCAATTCCAATAACATTTTGCCCTGGAATAGTAGCAATACGTGCTGAAATAGCGCTCATTGACCTGGCAATATCATCCGCTAAACCAATTACTCTGGAAGTTTTAATTCCTGCCGCCGGTTTTAATTCGTACATAGTAACAACAGGACCTGAGCGAATATTTTCAATTTCACCCTTAATACCAAATTCTTCCAACACACTCATTAGCATGTCGGCCTGGTTTTGCAATTCCCCCGACTCAATCACAATTTTGCGTTGCTGCGTATCATCTAAAAGATCAACTGTAGGAAACATATAGCCATCACTTCTAGTTGAAGGTGCCATATGCAATTTTTTAATTAAGTCTTTGGCTTTCTGGTTTTTTAAATCATCACGATCCTGAACACTCAATACTTCATTACTATTATTAATCTCTTGGCCCTGATATTCATCAAAACCATGCAATGAATCGCTTATCTCAGAACCAAAATCCTTAGACAGCGACGAATAATTTTCAGATACTGTAAATGCATTACTATTACTTCTTGTAAGATCAGGACTACCTTTCAACACATATTCACTCTGTGTTGTGAAGATTCCCTCTATCCAATTAGCAAACCTATTCAAAAGATTCCAGGCTTTTTTAAAGTGATTGATGGTAATTCCAAAACCAAAAGTCACACAAAGAATACCACCCAAACCAATCAAAAAAATGCACTCATCTAACCATTCTTTAGCATGGTAGCCATCTAACAAGCCTTGCAAACCATGCAACATTACAACACCAAAAGCACCAGAAAAAGGCCTGAATCCGCCACTAAAAATCCCTTGGTAATGAGAACAGGTAATTAATAATTGAAAAAACCCAACTACCAGCAAAAACAATGAATTTGACCAATAGCGATTAAAATAACTAAGCACTCCACAAATTGCATAAAAGGCCAGCAAAATGGGTATTACATAAGAAAATATCCCCAAAAACTGCCAACTAAAGTCAGCAAAATATGCCCCAGAAAACCCAAGCCAATTTTTTGTAAGCTGAGGTGACGCACCATTCATTGAATTATCAAAGATTGAAAAACTGAAAATTGCTAAAAACGACAACACTGACACCACAGCCATAAAGACAATATACAAATCTTTAAGACTTAAAAACAATCCTTGGACAAGACTTTGTGGGAAAATGCGCATCTAAAAATTAAAGTTCAAATGATATGAACTATAGCACAAAAAAAACTAGGATTAAATATAAACAACACTAAAATCATTCCCCCCTAGCTAATCCAAAATTAGCCAGGAGAACAAATGATTTTAGACTCACGCAGCTTCTTCGTAAGTCGCAACTGGAATACCAGGTTCTGATTTCGCGTTACCCATAACAATGGTAGTTTGAACACGTTCAACATTGCTTAGATTCAACAATGTCTTCGAAAGTACATTCTGATAATGCTCAAAATCTTGTGCAACAATTTTCAACAAGAAATCATCTTCGCCACTAATTCTGTAGCATTCACGTACTAAATCGATATTCTGCATAGCTTTTTCAAATGCACTAAGCTGAGCTTCGCTATTCTCTTTTAAACCGACATGAGCAAACAATGTAATATTGTAGCTAAGAGATTTTGGATTAATCTGAGCTTGGTAGCCCATGATAATTCCAGCATCTTCAAGGTTCTTCAAACGACGCAAACATGGAGGAGCCGATATGCCAACCAATTTAGCCAAATCTACGTTGGTCATTCTTCCTGATTTTTGCAAAATTTGCAAAATTTTCAAATCAATAGTATCAAGTTTCGTAATCAATGAATTCTCCTATTAAGTGGGTTAATTTTTTTTAATTATAATCTAATTATTCAAAAAGTTAAGAAATTTTTAATTAATTATCTTGATGATAATACCAGAGCAATGGCAGAAATGATCATTGCAATCCCCTCAAGACCCCTGAAATACCTAAGAAAATTGCCGAAAAACCGAATGACAGAGCCATATTAGAATGTCATAAAAAGGAAAAATATCTTTTGTGGTGTTGCAATTATACATCAGATCTAGGGTAATTTTATTCTATTTTTCGATCAGTTGGTTTGCTTTTTAGCATTTCTTTACATCATATGGAGCAGAAAACAAATAATCACTTGTACACCACAAAAAAAATAATTACGCAGTGTACATGTTTTAATTGGCTAAAATAATTCATAACCCTAGCAATTTCCATACGATCAAGTCCATTGAATGAATGATTTATGCACAAAAGCTACAGATACAGCTGAACTTCCGTCTTCGCGAACCCATGTGAGTTGGGTGTGGCGATGCAGTGATTAACTTCATATTGATTAGTTTAACTAGACTGCCACGTCCCCCAGCCTTCGCTGGGGTCCTCGCAGAGACGGGCTTAACTGGGCCGCAAGGTAAATAAGAGATGTGTAGTTATGGACTCGACCGCGATACACAGGATTACTATGAGCGCAACTTAGTATCACTTTAAATAATGGTTTACATGCGTTTAGAATTAACATATACGCCAGTTTCCACTACGCACAAATTAACTCCAAATTTAGATAGGAAAGGATACAGTAATTTAAGCTATTCTGATTTTTGCACAGAACGAAGTGCGTTTCCCAATACTGGAATCCCCATAACAGCTCCCTCAATTGCCTTATTGTATGGCACATACCCCCACAAGCCTCCAATTCTTTCATGGCCAGGTACCCACCCCCACAAATTAACAACAATATTAACACCAAATTTAAAGGGACCTTCCAGACATTTTTCCAAAGTATCTAACCTACCCTCAAGCCTAGCCACTCTTTGTGCAAGATCACCTCCTGCATGTTGTTGCGCCATTGCAGCGCTTATTAGCGCTCCGTCAAGCACATCAAACATAGAAAGATCTCGTGCACCACATGCAAAAACTTTACTTTGAGGTAAGCTTCTTCGTTTCTTCCTAAATTCTCTTTCACCAAGCAGTGTTGCATCAAAATTTGCAGCAGCAGCTGCAAATATTCTTGCTAAGCTAAATATAGTTGTGCCCCTTTGCGAATCAACTAGAACTCTTCTTGAATCAATAGAATCTAACGCACCAGTTACCACACCACCTTCACCCATTAAGTGGTTTAGCGCTTCTGGTTTAGATAATCTGCTACCGTCTCCATCTACAACAACACTCAGCCAAGTACAACTAGTTGGAAGACCATCACAAAACCATACGCTAACTAATCTAGCAACAAGTAATAAAGATTCCAGATTAGAGGGATCATTGATCTCATTCAACCTTCTAACCGTATGACCAACAAGACCGTTGATAATTCGTATGAGCTTCGCTGAATTTTCAAAAGAAGGCCTAGCATCCCCACCACCTACTTCAGTAGAAAGAGCAGTCAAGAATTGCCCCATTGACACACGCTGGTCAGATAAACTATCACTCCATCTTGTTGCTAATGCATCTCCAGCGCCACCTCCTCTAATAACAACTTCCCGACCATCATCAGATTTGCTCTCATACACCTCCATACTAGTGCACGATACAGTCCCAAATTTTACTAGTAACCCTAGAAAAACAATCTTTAATAATAAATTAAATTTCAACATATTCCTACCATCTATAAATAATAATATTAAACAAAGGCAACTTAAACCTTCAACGTGAATTAATTGAAGCAACACCAGACATTAATGGAGTTTCTTCAGTTGTTGGAGTTCTCCTGTGATTAGGGATACAAAACAAAAAACGCGCACAACAACCTATACCATCAAGAATACCCATTAATCTGCCTACTTCTCTTTGAAACCAATTGCGTTCAGTAGTTATAGTCGCCAAAGTACCTCGCAACTCATCACGCTCTGCGGTAACTCTTAACACTCTATCATCACTTAATGCCGCAGCAGCTGATGCACTACGTAGTCCAGATACCAAGTCAATTCTTCCATCCGGAACATGCGCTCTAAAATCTGCATTTAAAAAAGCCACCTCAAATACATCAACTATTGAAGATGCTATTAAAACACGTCTTTCTCTTTCCAGAGCCCTAGTTTGCAAAAGTTCCACTGGAAAATCTGCAGCTGCTCTGCAAAACATATTAGATAATTCAAATACATTTGTTGTACCTCTATCATCCATAAATCTTCTTAAATCTGGATTTTGTTCTGTTGCAAATTCACCTGCAAAAGCAGCCAGAACAGAACTAACTATCCCAACATCACTACCAATTAAGTAACTAACCACATTATGATCATCAACTGCTCTAATACGAGTTAACCAGCGACTATTGGCAATCCGTCTATCTAAAAGCAAAAACTTTGCCACTCTACAAACACGCCATATGGCTCTAGAAGCATTTGGATTACCAAAATTATGAGCTAGTTCTAAAAAAACAGCATCTACACACCCCCTGTGTAGTGTTAAATTTTCAAAAGTAGGTTTAGCATCTCCACCACCTGATTCTGCTGAAAGTGCCACCAAAACGTCTTCCACTGGACGAGCACCATCCCATGGTGTATCATCTCCTCCAAACAACTCGGCACAAACTCTTCTTGCCAACCTATTTCCAGGTACATCTCTCAATGCTTCACCATGCTTCCTTGTAAAATAATCTCTCGCGCTAAGCCCAGAGTAAGAGCCTGTTGAGGCTACAGATCCAGCACAAGAACCACCAGTGCCATCATCTGTTGATGGCCGCCTGCTGCCTCTTTGCCCACCGCCAGCAGCAGAGCAAACTGTCGTTAATGGTCGCCTACTGCCTCTTAGCTCCGCACCACCGCAACCGCCACCTGCCATCATCTGTTGATGGTCGCCTACTGTCTTTTGATTCCGCACCTGCACCTGCACCAGAGCAACTTGTTGTTAATGGTAGCCTACTGGCGACATCTCGTGCTGCATCCCCAGCATCACTGGCATATGATACATTCCCAAATTTTACTAGTAACCCTAAGAAAATAAACTTTAACACTAAATTAACTTTCAACATGTTCCACCCCCTGATAAATTTTAAGTTTTTAAAACGTGCTGCCAGCAAATTAACTTACAAGCAGCACGCACAAGTAGAGCGCTAGAACCTATCTACTTCCTGAAAGTAGCCTTGCAGCTAGATAAACTACCCCTCCACCAAACACTGCAGCAACTGAACCGACCTTAATGGAAGGCCACCAACTAGCCGCTGCCGCTCTAGCAGCATCACGCTCTCTTACAGCAGCAGCTAGCTGCCCCGTTAAACCATCACGCTCTTGTCTAGCAGTTTGCAAATCTCCTCTAGCACCATCACGCTCTTGCGTAACAGTTTGCAAATCTCTTCTAGCATCATCACGTTCTTGACCAATTAATGCCGCAGTAGTTGATGCATGAGATAAACCACGCACTAATGCCGCTCCATCCACCGAAACATGCGCACTAAAATCTGCATTTAACAAAGCCACCTCAAATATATCAACCATTGAAGATGGTATTAAAACACGTCTTGCTCTTTCAAGAGTCCTGGTTTGCAAAAGTTCCACTGGAAAACCTGCAGCCGCTCCATAAAACATGGAAGACAATTGAAATATATTTGTACCTTGATCATCAATATTAAATATTCTTAAATCTGGCCTTTCCTCTCTTGCAAAAACATCTAGAACAGCACTAACGATTCCAACATCACGACCAATTAAGTGACCAACCACATCACGATCATCAACTGCTCTAATTGGATTTAGCCAGCGACTGTTGGTAGTCCGTCTATCTAAAAGCAAAAGCATTGCCGCTCTACAAACACGCCATATGGCTCTAGAAGCATTTGGATTACCAAAATTATGAACCATTTCTAAAACAACAGCGTCTACACACTGCCTGTGTAGTGTTAAATTTTCTAAAGTAGGTCTAGCATCCCCACCACCTGATCTTGCTGAAAGTATCCTCAAAACTTCTTCCACTGGACGAGCTCCAACCCAAGGTGTATCATCTTTGCCAAACAAAGCGACACAAATATCTCTTGCCAGATCATCTCTCAATGCTTCAGCATGCTTTCTTGCGAAATAATCTTCCCCACTCATACCCATAAAAGAAGCTGTAGACCCTACAGAAACAGACCTATCACCACGTCTAGCAGGTGGACTACTATCATCAGCCGCACCGCAGCCGCCGCCACCTCCGCAACCAGCAGCCGACGGGCCACGACCATCCTCTCCATCCATACCACAAACTTGCGAAACTGACCCAATTGCCATAAAAGCTACCGTCAATAATTTTAGAATTTTATTATTTTTTTTCATTTTGTCCTCATGACTTTAAAAAGTTGATATTCACAAAAAACCAGGTATGATTTCCTTCATGGAAAAAACATATCAAGACTAATGCTTTCAGTTACTAATATTTCACACTCATACAAACAAGGTGATAGAACTCTCCAAATTCTAAATGGTTGCAACCTCAAAGTTGCACCGGGTGAAATCACCGCCCTTGTTGGCAATAGTGGGTCTGGTAAAACCACCCTATTGCAGCTAATTGGTCTTTTAGAACGCCCCCAATCTGGTGACGTTGCAATTCAAAACTTATCAACTTGTAATTTAAACGAATCTGAACGCACAAATCTTAGGCGTCACACTTATGGATTCGTTTACCAGTTTCATCACCTTTTAGCAGAATTTAGCGCGATTGAAAATACTTTTCTTTCGCAACTTATCGCCGGATCTAACATCCAAATAGCCAAAGAGAAAGCAAAAAAATTACTCTGCGCACTAGGATTAGAACATAGACTAGAACACCGCCCAAAGCAGCTGTCCGGCGGTGAACAGCAGCGTGTAGCTATTGCCAGAGCCTTGGTTAATAACCCAAAAATCCTTTTAGCAGATGAACCAACAGGAAATCTTGACCCACGCACCTCTGCAGAGGTTTTTAAGCTGCTAGTTGACCAGGTCAAAAGCCAAGGAATTGCTGCGATTGTTGCCACCCACAACCATGATTTGGCCAGATCTATGGATCGTTGTATTGAATTAAAAGATGGCCAATTATGGGAATAAAAAATAAATTTCACTCAAAAGTTTAAACGTATATTGCCTGACTTTAGTAAGATCATTTTTAATGGACAAAATTAGCGGCAAAAGCTAATCTTTTCATGTGGTTCCCGTAGCTCAGCAGGATAGAGCGCAAGATTCCTAATCTTGAGGCCATGGGTTCGAATCCCTTCGGGAACGCCAGTGTTTTACTGAATTTTTTGGCTATATCTCTAGCTTACACGCCATCTCACACAAATTAACTATGGTAAATAACTCCCAATGAATACCCTATAAAGGAAGTTATATCTTGTTCTCATGCTAACTTTTTGCTAACGTTAGCACATCAAGAAAATTAAGAGATTTTGAAATGCCCCAACTTACCAAAGCAGTAATTGATAGAAGCCCCAATAAGCCAAAAGACTATATCATATGGGATGATGTAATAGCAGGATTTGGTTGCAGAATTTATCCGTCTAAAAAAACCTTTGTATATTCTTATCGGTCTCCCATAAACAAAAAATCCTCTTGTATTAAGATTGGTGTGTATGGAAGCATCACTGTTGATGAAGCCCGTACACAGGCTAAAAAGTTTGCTCATAGTGTGCAAATAGAAAAAATTGACCCCAAGGAATTAAAAAAAGACAAAGAAGTTGAGGCCCAGCAATCTGTTCTTTTTGAAGATTTTTGGAAAGTGTTCACAGAAAAATATATCAAACAGCACCATAAACCTTCTACCATTAAGATGGCTTCTTATATAATTAAGCTTCACATACTTCCTTTCTTTGGCAAAAAACCAATAGCTGAAATTAAGCGAAAAGATGTGTTTGCGTTTAAAGACTCGATGGATCATATAAAAGGCAGCTGCACAAAGTGCTTACGTCTTTTAAGTGTGGCCTTTAACCAAGCTGAACTATGGGAATATCGACCTCAAAATAGTAACCCTTGTCGTGGAGTTCCTAAAACTCCTGAGAAAAAGATGGAAAACTATCTAACAGACGAACAATTGGAGAGATTAAAAAATGTACTTATAGCAAAAGAAGTTACAGCCTTAGCGTCTCCCTACACTATCAATGCGTTTCGTTTGATTATATACACAGGCTGCCGCAAAGGAGAGATTTTATCATTACAGTGGGAAGAGGTGGACTTAATACACAGCTGTCTGCGATTAAAAGATAGCAAGACAGGAAAGCGAGTTATCCCATTAAATGACATCGCCAAAGGAGTCATTTTAAATATAGAAAAACAAAAAAATAACCCCTATGTTTTTTGTGGCGATAAACCAGGAACTCACTTAGTTGCCGTACAAAAAACTTGGGAACGCATCCGTAAACAAGCGGGTATTCCTCATGTGCGCATTCATGATCTCAGGCATAGTTTTGCTTCTTTTGCAATTACTAATGGTGGAGTTGATTTAATTGAGCTGAAGGATCTATTAGGGCATAAAAGTGTAACAACAACAGAAAGATATATTCATCTCACAAACAAAAAACTACTTGATGCTACCAACAATATATTTCAAAATTAATAACAAATATTTTGCTTAGCCATCCCCTCCTTTAAGTTGAGATTTTCTCACTTTGGGGATGGCTTATCATGGTTGTACATGCGGTTCAGCATCCAAATTGCCTTTCAATCCCGTCATTAACGTCTGAGAGGTCATACCGGTGTTTTCTTTGATTAGAGTGTTGAGTTTTTGGGCAAGTGGCTCTGTTGGCTGTTTGGCAAACTCGGTGGCAAGGTTTAAAAACCGTTTGTTAGTCAACAACTGGGTGAGTACAGCTCCACCACCAATGACTTTGAGCGGAGTCGTAAAATCACCCACCACAATTGAGGTAACCAAGGCTGCGACCGAACCAACGATGGCGGAACCAGAAGGGTTGGGGGTGTTTTTATTGGCAACTGCCATGCTTTCTGCAACTTTGGTAAAATCCTTGAGCTTTTTAAAGTTGTGCTGACCTAAGGTAGTCTCAAGTTGCTTAGCATATTTTCTGTCATTTAAAAGCTTTGCCAGGGGAATATAGGCAACCTCTTTGGTAATTGGATCTTCAATTTTACCAGCTAACAGCTTTTCAAGCTTTTCGCGTTTAGCAACTTGTTCAAACTGGCGCTCTGCGGCATCAAAGGACTTTTTCCAGGCGGGATTAGTCTTGCCGTAAGCCTCAATGTCTTTAAGGGTCGCTTGTTGTACCGTTTTT
>CAMASM010000025.1 GCA_945860985.1 Candidatus Finniella inopinata | reverse complement strand
TGATTGAGGACTTCGATTGCCAAAGCTTCGCTATTTTCACTCTTTCCTCATAAGATAAGTGGTGATATTTTTCCAAATGCAACTCCATTTTTTTGTTTGTATTTCAACTAACATCTTATGGTGTTGCACTTCATTTTAGAACAGGCGGGCTTTCTTTTTCGCACAAGTATATGAGGGATTTTGCTGCGGGATTTTTTAGGGATGGTAGAGAAGCTTACGTGCTTCTTGCTGATTCAGGCGTGACTTACCCAAATTTTCAAAAGATTTTTACTCTTGGTGACGATAGGTATTTGCACTGTAAGCTTTCATCAACGTCTTTGTGGTGTTACGTTTATGAAGAATATTTACAGTTAGTTAGAATTAATCCTTTGGTCGTGGCTGAGGCTAAAGGCATGTTTCCCAATCAAGCAGACATCAATTTTGTTAGAGGTTCGGCTATAGCTATGAAAAAATTGCAAGAATCTAATTTAGGGGACGTTCCAATCCCAGATGAAAAAACCACAAAGGTTAGTGACACTGTTGTGGAAATGTTAGATGACAATGATGAGGAAGAAACTAACGAGCGCTTTAAAATAGCAGCAAGAATTCTACCTGTATTTAGGGCTGCGCTCCTAGGTTAAATATAGGTGCTAAATCCACGGGAGCTAACCCGTGGTTGTACAAATTTATTCAGACTTATCTTTTGCTTCTGGACGGTAAGCGCGTTCAGCAATACGTGCGCTTTTTCCACGACGATCGCGCAAGTAATATAACTTAGATCTGCGTACATCACCAAAGCGAATTACTTCAATTTTGATATTTGGTGAATATAGTGAAAATACACGTTCTACACCTTCACCATAAGAGATTTTACGTACCCTGAAAGTTGATTTTAATCCACTATTTTTGCGGCCAATAACGATACCCTCAAATGGCTGGTGACGTTGACGTTCACCTTCTATAACTTTAACAAGCACTCTTAATGAGTCACCTGTACGAAAGTCAGGTATAGTCTTACCTTCCATTAATTTTTCAATTTGTTCTTTTTCAACTTGTTGAATAATATTCATTATATAATTTCCTTTATATCATCCCGCTACTTTGATTTGGCTTGAAAACGTTGCCAAAGGTCTGGTCGTCGGGTTTTTGTTATACTTTCTGCTTCAATTTTGCGCCATGCGGCAATGTTTTTGTGGTCGCCAGAAAGCAGCACATCTGGCACGACCTTATTATTCCAAATTTGGGGTTTAGTATACTGTGGATACTCTAGCAAGTCCAGTTCAAAACTTTCAATAATTGTGGCATCTGGTTTTTCTAGAACTCCTGGTAGCAATCTAATGCAGGCGTCAAGTATTACAAGTGCAGCTAACTCACCCCCAGAAAGTACATAATCACCTATACTTATATCTTCCAAGCCGTGTGACTCTTGCCAACTGTCTAGTACGCGTTGATCAATCCCCTCATAGCGTCCACAAAGTATAGATATTCCATCTGGGTAGTCCGCAAGCCAAGAACGTATCATGTTTTGTGTAAGCGGTTTTCCTTTAGGTGAAGTATAAATAAGTTTGGTGTTTGGTGTAACATTAGCTATAAGTGCTGCGTCTACTACATCAGGGCGCATTACCATTCCTGTACCGCCACCGTAGCTAGTGTCATCAACAGTTTTGTGTTTATCAGTAGCGTAATCGCGAATATTTACAGTTTTTAGATCCCACTTTTCTTGCTTTAAAGCTTTTCCAGCAATAGATTGCCCTAAAGATCCTGGGAACATATCCGGAAAAAGTGTATAGACTGTTGCTTTCCACATAACTTAATCCGATTTATCTTTCTTTTCGTCTTCATTACTATCGCTATTGCTGTCTTGCACAACTGTAGTGGTTGGTGCGTACGATGCGTAATGTGAAGGATTTATCATATTTTCAACATGAAGACCAGGATGTTGGAATTTTCCGGTGTGGGTAGCAATTATTTCATATACGATCTTAAATTCTTCTGATTTTGCTGGTTGTTTCCATGAAGCAATATAACGGTCATGGCGTTTTTGTATTGTAGCATTATCGGTAGTACCCTTTAGCCATTCGTAGTTAGATGTGGTGTTAGTGTGGGTAAATCCTGCAGGTAACCATTCAGAAAGCATCATGAAACCTTCATTTTCTTGGGCGCTAATTTTACCTTCAATAACTACAACTACACGTTCACCAATGGTCATATTGTGCGGGTCAATCTTTGTGCCGTCAATTTTATGGAAAGTACGTATGCATTTAATGCCTTTTTCGGTAGTAGGCTCTGGTTCTTTTGGAATCCCATAGGCATTAATGAATAGCCAAATTGAATCCTCTCCCAGGTTTTGAACTGCTAGATCATCTAATGGTTTAATAGCCAGATTAAGATGGCTATTTGCATTATATGACTTTTCGTTAACTGAAATTTTTAATTCCTTACTGTTTGGGCCAACATAACCAAAATTAGATTTTAAAATCATTGCTAAAGTTTGGGTATTTAGCTTGGTGATATTACAGTTCATTCCATTTTGCAAAATTTTATTTAGCGTTTGCAGCATTTCCTCAATGCTATCAATTTCTTTAAATGGGGTTAAGTGTGCGACAATTGATGCTGCATCGTCTAGAGTAATTCCTTTGTTAATAGCTGATTCTAAGCTTTTAATGCCACGTTTAACTCTTCCTAAATCCTGAATACTAGCAACCGCAGCAGTAAATAGTGCTTTGCCAACAGGTGTATCGCATTTTTCGAAATATTCATCAAAGCAATAGCGGGTAGTTGCTGTGTCTATTTTTTTTGTTTGCGAACATAATTTTACAAAACCTGCTATGCAGTCAGCTTTTTTACGGCCATCTCTGATTTGCCAATCAATAGAATTTATTTGGTTTTTAGCAAATTGTAAGGCTTTTTCAACCATAGTTTTTGGAACTGTTAAACCACAATCTTGTCCATAAAGTAGCATTTCTATAGCATAAGATGTTATTTCAAAATCGCTACTTTCTCGTGGCCACATTCCCCAGCTGCCATTGTAGCTTTGGCGTTCATTCAAAAGCTCAATTATTTCATAGCATATCCGTTGGTATTCTAGACGGTTGGCTTCAAGAGCATTATCTTCAAGAGCATTATCTTTACATTGTTTTAAGGCAAAAATAGCCGCAAAGCCTTTACTAATAATTTGTTGAGTACAGCCAAATGGATAGTTCAGTAGCCATTTTTGGATTTTACCAAAGTTCCATGGTCCTTGGTTTGTTATAAACAGGTCACCTTCTGCTTTAGTTGCATTCAATCCTTTTAAAATTTCTTCTTTGGAAAGATCGAGATTTTTATTAGGTTTAATTTCATGTATGGAAGTTGAAAGTACTGGTTGGTGAACTGGGCGTACTTCTACTTTGGTTGAGTGCTTATAATTAATCTGTTCACCCTTGGCTTCAATATTTACTGTACCTTCGCCAACTTGTTCAGCATTTGCTTTTAGTCGTAAAACTTTTTGTTCTTTTGGATCTAGTTTTATAGTTTCCTTATGCGTATTTGCTTGAAGTGCTTCATCAAAACTAATGTTCATTTCAAATTCAATTGCTTTATCTGAGGTGTTTTCCAAACGAATATTAAAGTGATTTTCATCTCCCACTGTCAAAAACGTTGGTAAATTTGAATCAATTATCAGGTTATCTTTCACTATAATTGTGCCAGATTGGCTACCCATCTTATTTTTTGAAATTGCTACCGCATAAACTTTTAATTTGCCAAAAAATACAGGCACATCCATATGTACTTCTGCCTTGCCCTCGCTATTAAGGTGAACATCGCCATCAAAAAAGCTTAATACTTTGTCATTTATGCGTGGTACAAAGGCACCTCTTCTTAGCATTAAGCCATCTCCACCAGAACGGATGTCAATTACATCTGCGTCAACTGAATCAATAATGTACCCATACACATCGCGCATTTCCAGGCCAAGTTCACGTTGTCCGAAAAAGTATTTAATTGGATCAGGTGCTGTGAAATTCGTAAGTCCAATAACGCCTTCATCAACAATGGCAACTATTAGGCGAGTTTTTTGATTGCTGAGGTTTTTAATTTCTACAGGAATCTTTAGTTGGCTTTGTGACTTGATGTGTTCTGGTAAATCTAGTTTTACATCAAGTACTCTGTCTTTGTGGTCAATTTGAATCCAGTGCAAACCGACAAGTCTTTTTGGTTGTATTTCTGTTATTTTTTTATCTAAGGGGCGAACTAGAGATATCAATACATAAGCACCACTTCCCCAGGATTCATGGGTTGGTACTTTTACAATATTGCCCCCTTTCTTTAGATGAACAGTGTCTTTTGTTTGTACGGAATTTAATCCTGCAATAATGGTTGCTTCACCCTCAAAAGGGGCATTTACTCTCAAAACAGCAGATTCACCTAGTTTAACAACTTTTGTTTCGGGCGTGATTAGAAGGTTGTCAGGTTGATCTTTACTGGTACTGTATTGTTTACCTAAATGGCATTTAGCAATTTTAGTACCATCTTTTTGCCTTATTTCTATTGCATGATGTGCGCCATCTTTATTCTCAAAACTTAATATAGTCGGGGAATTGTCTTTTGTATCAATTTTCCCTTTGTCTAAAGGTTTATCTTGAAATACTTTTTGATAGCTCCAGCTACCTCTATCTTTGTACCATTGGTAATGGGCTTCACTTTTGAAGAAGGTGTATTCCAAATCATCTACTGACAACAAGTTACCATCGCAATCAACAGCAATTATTTCTATTTGAAGGTTTTTAGAGTTACCAGTTTCTTTTTCAAAAATTCCAACAATGTATGGTTGGGTTAGCATGTTTACTGTAGTTACTACCTGCTGAGATGATGGTGCATCAGCTAGTCGTGCGCTGAGATCTATTTTTAAGGCTTGTGAACAGCTAAGATCAGTTGGTAAATCTACTGTAAGTTCTGTTTTACCATCTGTGATTACTGCGGTTGTTCCGTTGACAACCTGGCTTATAAATTTATCATCCTCAAGGCCAAAGCTAAAATTTTTCCATTTTGAAAAAGGAGTAGGGTTGGGTGCAATCTTTGCTTCTAATATTGCCTTACGGTCATTTACCGGAGCACCATAAAGATAATGCGCTCTTAAGGTGCATTTTTGAGTCTCGCCAGGTTTTACGGTTTGTTTTAATGGTGTGAGAGATAGATCAATTTTATTGGGGCTAAAATCATCAACCCTAAATTCAGTACTATTAATTCGCGATTTGGTTGGATCAACAAAAATTTCAATTGACCACATACCCATGGGGCAATCAGCTGGCAAATGGTATTCTGTGTGGTATGAACCTAGATCATCTCCATCAATAGTTTCACGTTTGATTTCAGTGCCTTTTGGGGTTTTTACAATGAAAGTAAGAGGAGTTGCAGAAACTTCCTTTCCTTGTGCGTTGCGTAAAATTGCGGCTACGTTGACTTTTTCATCTGGTCTATAGATACCGCGTTCACAAAAAATCATTGCGTCATAGTTGTTTTGAACTTTGCGGCCCTTAGCGCCTCGATCACTAAAATCAAATCCAGCAGATTTCAAAGATAAAAAGCTAAAGCCTAGTTGTTCATTTTTGGCAAAAATTGCAACGGGACGCTTACCGGCTTTTCCATTTAGTAGTTCTTTGGGAAATTCGGCAAATCCATTGGAATCAGTAGTAGCTGTTCCTAAAATATCATTATCTGCGCTAACAAGTTCTAGTTGAATGTTTTTTAATGGTTTGGCACTGGAAAAAGCGCGTGTTTGTACTACTAGTGTTTGGTCACTTTTAAAGGTAGTTAACCCGATATCAGTTACAATAAACCATTGATTATTTTCTGTGCCTTGGTATTGTAGAGCGCCTTCTTGTGTAATCTGAAGTACGTAAATACCAGGTTTTAATTCTGGTATACTTTTCGTGACATCAAGATTTTTTGTAATTGTTTGGTTAGGTGTAGCTTTACCATTAAAGTCAATTTTAGTAGAAAACAATTCTTCTGCTACATGGCGGTGATATGAGTTCTCCATCAGGCTGTTTAGGTTATTAACGATATTACGGTCAGGTATTCTGTATAATGCAACTTTTGCCGAATCTATATTAATGGCTCTAACTGGTATGAGAATTTTCTCTTGCTTAGGGTAAATGTAGGTATTGCCGGGGAAGCTAATGATCGGCTTTAAATCATTTACAAAAAAACTGACTTCGTTTTTGGAGTCTATTTTTTCATCAAATACACTTTTAATGCCAGGTCTTAGCTTAACTTTATATTCCATACCTGATTGGAAACCAGAAATTGATATAGTTCTGCCTTCAGCGTGCACAAACCCATCTACACTAGGGGAAATTTCCACATAATTTTCTGGCTCTGTAATATCCAAATTGTGGGAAAAATGAAGATGCAAAATCGCGCCTTGTGGGCTCTCTTCAAGAGAGTGTTCAAGATATTTAAACTCATGAATATCTTTAAAACGATGATCTTTTTCTCGTAATTTTTTAAGCGAATACAGTTCGTTTGCTTCTTCTAACGCACCTTTATTGTAGCTATGTTTACTATACAATAGTAAAGCTTGCGCCTTTTGTAGATTAGACCTTGCATTTTGGTATGCAAAAAAAGCTGCGTATTGAACTACACTAGAATATTCGTAATTTGCTCTTTTAATATTTTTGTATGCGTTATAGCAAAAAATCGCTACATCAATAAGTGTTTCCGGATCTTTAGTAGGGTATGTAAGTATAAGTTTTGCGGCATTTAACCCTTTTGCCCATTTTTTTACTTTAAAATTTGCAGCTAAATCCTTTTTAGCTTTTTCATACTCAGATTCTTTAGATGGCGGAAATTCTTCAGAAAGATCTTTTACAAAATTCTCCGCATTACTTGCAACATATTCTTCGAATTTAAATTCAGCCGTTAAATTACTACATAATAAACACACCGCAAGTGTGATAGAGCGAAAAAACATTTACATGTCCTGAGATTGGCTTTGCTTATCTAGAACTTTAGCACGATGATTCCACGTAAGTGCAAAGAAAAATGAACTTAAAACAGCACAAACAGCAATTGCTGCAAAGGCTAAATCCCATCCGTAACTGTCAACAATAAGCCCCACACCAACACCTGCTACAGCTGTACCTAAATAACCAACAGTTCCAGTTAACCCTGAAGCAGCTCCAGCAGCTTTTTTAGAGGCAAAGTCAGCGGCAGCAACTCCAACCAAAATTTGAGGTCCTGTAACTAAAAAGCCAATTAACATCATGCCCAAAAAATGTTGCCATTTTTGATCAACCGGTGCTTTCCATAAAAACAAAACGCTAACCGATAAAGCAAGCATGAATAAAAAGCCAACGCGACCTCTTCTTCCTTCAAAAACTTTGTCTGAAAGGTAGCCTGCAATAATACCGCCAAATATACCTGTTAGGTCGAACATTGCCGTTTGCCAGCCGGCAAGTTTTAAACTGCTGCCCTTGAATTCGCTTAAAAAAGTTGGTGCCCAAGTAAAAACAAACATACGAACGATATAGACAAAAAAGTTAGCAAAGCACATGTACCATACTAGTTTGTTGCCAACTACTTGCTGAAAAATTTCTTTGGTTGTTAATTTACTGTCATCAATTTCATGGGCTTCAACTAGTCCATGGTGGGCTTCAATTGCTGGTAACCCTAGTGATTCTGGAGTATCTCTTAGCCTGTTAAGTAGGAATATGGCAAAAAAAGCACAAAAAACACCAGGTACAAAAAATACAAAACGCCACCCGTAAGATGCCATTATGTATGGTGACACGATCATTACAATTGCAGCACCAATTTGCTGAGAGCTATTCCACATTGCCCATTTGGTGGCTATTTCTTTTGGGCTAAACCAGTGGGTTAACAAACGTGCACAAGGCGGCCATCCCATAGATTGAAAGCTCATGTTAAGCGTATAAAGTGCAAGTAACATCCACCATGAAGTACTAAGGCCTAAGAAAAAACTTACAATTGCTGAACAGAATAAACCTGCGCTCATAAGGTAGCGCGCATTACTGCGATCACCTAAAAGTCCAGCTAACCCCTTTCCTAGGCCGTAAAGAATGGCACCTGTGGATATAATCATGCCAATTTCGGCTTTAGTGTAACCAAGTTCTGATTGCAGGTATGGAATCGCCATGGTGAAATTTTGGCGCACCAGATAAAAGGCAGCGTATCCTGCAATAATAGAAAGTAGAATTCTATGACGCCAGTATGAATAGCTATAGCCTTCTGCATATGGTGTACGCTTGGGATTATGTTTATATGCTACGATTAACGCATCATTAGAAATTATATTGCTTTTTAAAACGTCAGGCTGTATCAAAACCGTACCTAGCTCCCTGGGCTTAAAAATTCTCTACTCTCACTAGACTATCAGAAAGAATATTTTTTATAAAGTTACTATATATTGGCATTGCAATCGCAGCACCACCATTTCTTAGATTTTTTGGCTTCAAAAATCCAACGAATACCCCAATTACCAGGGGATTGTTATCTTGGTAAATTGTTCTAGGGATACTTACACAACCAATAAACCAAGCATCCATATTATTGTTGGTGGTACCGGTTTTTCCACGAAGAGTTACACCAAGTTTTTTTTCTAATGGAAGTAGAGATCTTCCTGTGCCGTCAGTGATTACAGCACGCAGCATTTCCAACATTCCAAATATTGCTTGCGGAGTTGCAACTCTTTGATTGTTTTCTAAAGTGGTTAATGGCACTGCGCCAAGACTTTTTTGACATTCAATGTCGCATTTGGATGTATTTTTATTTACACATGAGATTTTTCTTTGAGCATAAGCATTAAAAAAACGTGGTTTGATATAATATCCTCCGTTAAAAATCATGGCGTAAGCTGTGGTAAGTTTCAGTAAAGTAGTTTCACATGCACCTAAAATTACTGAAGGATGCTTAGGTGTTTGATTGTATATTCCAAAAAGGTCAGCAGTATCCCTTATATGTTCAAGTCCTGTATCCATAGCAAGATTGATCGATGCTAAATTGTACGAGTGAGCTAGGCTATTTCTTACTGATACAGAGCCATGGAACTTACCGTTTATATTTTTTGGCTTATAAATTTCTTTTCCATTATTAAGTCGCATGACAATAGGTCCGTCTTCAATAATATCGTTTGGAGTAGTGCCATTTTCTAGGGCTGATAGGTAGACGAATGGCTTAAAACAAGATCCTGGCTGTCTAAGTGCTTGTGTTGCGCAATTAAATTGGTTTGAGGTGGAGCTCCAACCTCCAACCATAGCTAAAACTTTCCCGGTTCTTGCTTCCATTACCACAATACCACCGCTAATTTCAGGGATTTGGCGAAGGTGGGCAACCTTATTTTTAACTTCTACTAAAATTACATCTCCAGTTGCCAGATTATTTTCAAATGACCAGTCTGTAGAATCGAATGGAAGCGACATTTCGTTTTCTAAAATTACTATTGGTTTTTTTTCAGTAAAATCAACTATGGCTTTTTGATAATTTTTCGGGCAATCAGGTATGTTAATTTGCTTTAGTTCAGATATTTTGTAATCGGCTCCTAGTCTAGTTATTGCTTTGGAAAAAACCTTTTGCTTTAGATCATATTGCAGTAATCCTTCACGTAAAGCATTTTGTGCTGCTTGTTGAAATTTTGCATCCATGCAGCTAAAAATTTCAAGACCAGCGGTTAGGTTGAAATTAGGCTGTTGTTCAAGTACGGCGTCTTTTAATGGTAAAAGGTAGTAGTTATAGTTTTGTGAAGTTATTTCCTCAGCTCTGATTGCAATTTTTTCATTAGTGGCTTTTTTTGCTTCAGATTCACTAATGTATCCTTGCTCATAAAGTGCTTGAATAATTGCATTACGGCGAGCGGTTAATTTTTTAATGTTTTTTGGGGTGCTGAGGCTTCCTGGTGCTTTAGGAAGGGAAGCTAGTAATGATGCTTGGGCAATAGATAGTTGTTCAGCACTTTTACCAAAATACCTTAATGCGGCACTTTGCACACCGTAGGCGCCATTTCCAAGGTAAATTTGATTCAGGTAGAGCTCTAAAATGTGGTCCTTGCTTAATTTATTTTCAATTGAAATGGTTGCAAATACTTCGCGAAATTTGCGTAGTATGCTTTTTTCGTTGCCAACTAAAAAATTTTTGGCCACTTGCTGGGTGATGGTAGAGGCACCGATCAGATTTTTTGTTGATTTTCCTTGGGTTAAATTTTGGAATGCAGCTCGAATAATTCTTAATGGATCAATTCCTGAGTGGTTGTAAAAATTTTTGTCTTCTGCAACTAAAAATGCCGCTATAACTTTTTCAGGAATGTCTGTGAATCTTATGTTGATACGATTTACAGGAGCCCATTCTTGTAGAAGTTGGAAATGGCGATCGTAAATACGGGTTAGTTCTGGAGCTTGATATTCATTTAAAAAATTATCGTTTGGCAGAGTTATTTTAATATGCCAATAAATGTATCCAATTCCTCCTATTGAAATTGACCCAACAATAGCAAGGCATACTAATAAACTAAAAAGAGTTCTAACTAATTTCTTTAACATTTAAAATTTGTTAAGTTGCAAAAATTTTTAAAGAAGATCTATATATATTCTTAACGATTTATTAATTTTTTGATAGTGCGGAGAAAATGTTATAAAAAGAGCCACACTACAATTCTTAAGGTAAGGCTGAAAGAAAATAATGAAATAAAAATAATTAAACAATTTGTTAGGCTGGTTGAGCTTTTTTCTACTCCTTTTATGTATTGCTTTAGCCCTGCTGAATTGTGAACTAATGCTATTTCTCTTTTTGCAATGGAAGAAATGTTTGGGGGAGGGGTGTTTAAGAGATCTTTCTTTTCTAAATCTTCTATTTCCTCTAATGCTGAATCTAAATCATTCAAAATACCACCAGAACCTACACATAGAATTAATGTAAAAAAACTTAAGATCCCGAAAATAATTATAGCGGTGTTCAGTTTTTTTCTGATTTTACAATATTGAATCATAACTTCTCTTCAATATGCTCGCTTTATAGGATTTTATCCGGACGCCTTAGCTTTATTAAATAATTTAAAGAAATTTTGGGTTGTCACTTCAGCTACTTCTTCAAACGAAACACCTTTAATTTTTGCAACTAACTCGGCAACATAGCGGGTGAATGCAGGTTCATTGCGTTTGCCACGGTGGGGTAATGGAGCCAAAAAAGGTGAATCTGTTTCTACTAACATTTTTTCAAGTGGCACGTATCTGACCGCATCGCGTAATGCTTCAGCTTTTTTAAAAGTAATTATTCCAGAAAAAGATATGTATAAACCATGATCAAGTCCTTGTTTAGCAAATTCACTTGATCCACTAAAACAGTGGAATACTCCTTTGGCATTGGGGTACTCATTTAAGCAGGCAATTGTGTCTTCATCTGCTTCACGTGTGTGAATAATTACCGGCATATCAAGCTTAGTACCAGATTCAAGGTGCATCTTAAAGCAATTTATTTGATCGTCTCTATCGCTATTATTGTAGTAATAATCAAGGCCAGTTTCGCCTAAGGCTACTACTTTGGGGTGATTGGCGTGGTCTATTAGCTTATTTATAAGACTTTGATCGTTATAATCTTTGCTATCGTGGGGATGTACTCCCACGCTACAAAAAACATTTTTATATTTTTCGGCAATGCTTTGGACTGCTAGGGTTTCAGATAGTCTAGTGTTAACTGTAAGCATGTATTTAACTTGATTATCAGCAGCATTTGCAATGACTCTATCAATATCTTCTTTAAATTCTGGAAAATTTAAGTGGCAATGGCTGTCAACAAGCATTATGTTAATTCAATAAACGTTTTCTTTAATCTAGCGAAATTTAAAGGGTAATGCTATGGCGCAACATTTGTTTACTAGCGAATCAGTTTCTGCAGGTCATCCTGATAAGGTGTGCGATCAAATTTCTGACTTGATAGTTGATATGTATCTAGAACAAGATCCCAATGCTCGTTTGGCTATAGAGACTTTGGCAACGACTAATCGAGTTGTTATTGCTGGGGAATATCGTTCAAATTCTGAAATTTCAGAAGAAGAAATTGATGCCCACATTCGAGAATTAGTAAAAGAAATTGGTTATGAGCAAGAAGGTTTTCACCATGAAAAATTGCAAATTTCAAATTTTTTACATGGTCAATCAGCCGATATAGCAATGGGGGTTGATGAGGCTTACCAAAAGGATGAGGGGGCAGGTGATCAAGGTATTATGTTTGGGTATGCTTGTAATGAAACCGAAACTTTAATGCCTGCTGCTTTGCATTATTCTCATCGTATTTTACAAGGATTGCACAAAGCTAGATTAGAATCATATTCAGATATTTTAGGGCCTGATGCTAAGGCGCAAGTAACTTTGCTTTATCAAGATGGTATGCCAATTAAAGCGCACAAATTGTTGCTATCTACACAACATGCGGAAGACGTATCTTTAGATAAAATTCGTAATATTGTTTTGCCAATTTTAGAAACGTGCTTGCCAAAAGGATGGATGCCAGCAAATGAAAGTATTTTGATTAACCCTACTGGGCGATTCGTTATTGGTGGTCCTGATGGAGATACTGGTTTAACTGGGCGAAAAATTATTGTTGATACTTATGGTGGGGCAGCTCCCCATGGTGGTGGAGCGTTTTCAGGTAAGGATCCTACAAAAGTTGATCGTTCTGCGGCTTATATGATGCGCTATTTAGCTAAAAATGTGGTGGCTTCAGGCATAGCAAAACGTTGTACTATGCAAGTTGCTTATTCCATTGGCATGGCTAAGCAATTATCATTGTATTTAACTACACATAATACTGGCAAAATGGCTGATCAGCTGATATTGAATTGGATCGAACAAAATATAGATTTAAGACCCAAAGCCATTCGTGAGCTTTTGAACTTGAATAATCCTATTTATTTGCGTACCGCAGCATATGGACATTTTGGTCGCTCGCCCCAGGAGGATGGTGGATTTTCATGGGAAAATACAGATCTAGCTAAAAGTATTGGGCAGTCACTGTTGAAAGCAGCGTAAAGGATTATGGAAAAACCTTTTTACATTACTACCCCAATTTATTACGTGAATGATAAGCCACACATAGGTCATGCTTATACAAGTCTTGCTTGTGATATGATAGCTCGCTTTAAGCAGCTTGATGGTTTTGATGTAAAATTTTTAACTGGAACTGATGAACACGGCCAAAAAATTGAAAAAGCTGCTGCTGCAAAAGGTGTAGATCCTAAAGATTTTGTGGATGAAGTTTCAATAAGTTTTCGTGAACTTTGTTCCGTTTTAAACCTTACCAATACTGATTTTATTCGCACCACTGAGCAGCGCCATAAAATTGCGGTGCAACATTTTTGGAAGCAGTTGCTTGAAAGTGGCAACATTTATTTAGGTGAATATGCCGGTTGGTATGCCGTGCGCGATGAGGCATTTTACCAAGAAGATGAAATTGTTGATGGCAAAGCACCTACAGGGGCAGAAGTAGAATGGATCAAAGAATCTAGTTATTTTTTTAAATTATCCGCATGGCAACAACCTTTACTTGATTATTATGCTAAGCATCCAGAAGCGATTCAGCCAGAATCACGCCGTAATGAAGTTTTGCGATTTATTGAAGGTGGATTAAAAGACCTCTCAATTTCTAGACGTACATTGAAATGGGGTGTCCCGGTTCCGGGTGATCCTGATCATGTTATGTATGTTTGGCTTGATGCTTTAACAAATTATCTTTCGGCGCTTGGTTACCCTAACGCAGGTTATGAACCATATTGGAACCAATCAATTCATGTTGTTGGTAAAGATATTTTGCGCTTTCATAGTGTCTACTGGCCTGCATTTTTAATGGCGGCTAATTTGCCTTTGCCGAAAACTGTTTTTGCCCATGGTTGGTGGATGGTTGAAGGGGAGAAAATGTCAAAATCGATTGGCAATGTGATCGACCCGTTCGAAGTTGTTGCAACTTATGGTTCTGATGCCTTTCGTTATTTTATGTTAAGGGATTTGTCTTTTGGTCAAGATGGTGATTTTTCAAAAGCATCATTTTTAGGAAGATTAAATACAGATTTAGCCAATGCTTACGGTAACTTGTGCCAAAGAGTGCTTTCATTTATTTACAAAAATGCTGAAGCTACAATTCCTGCGCCAGGTGAATTTAGCGAAGATGATAAAGCTATTCTAGCAATGCCAGAGGATTTGTTGCCAACTTTGCGTAAGCAAATTGATAATTTTCAATTGCACCGATATTGTGAAACAGTTTGGCAGATTGTAGGTGAGGCTAATCGTTATGTAGATGCGCAAAAACCTTGGTCTTTGAAAAAAGAAGATCCTGCCAGAATGGCAACGGTTTTATATACTCTTACCGAAGTTATTCGCCAAGTTGCAATTTTAACGCAGCCTATTTTGCCGCTAACAAGTCTTAAAATTTTGGCTATGCTTGGTGTAGAAGATAAAAATTTTGCATCACTTAAGCAGGCTTTAAAACCTGGAATTATAATTCCAGAGCCTCAGCCACTTTTTGCAAAGTATTAACGGTTAAAGGGCTTTTAAAATGAAAAAAATAATGGTTGCTTTGTTCATAACAAGCTTGGGCTTTTTATGTGCGGCTAATCCAGATGATCAATTAAGTATTTCTGCAAGAACAACTTCTAATGGTGTAAAAGTTGAAAGATTTAGATTTGAAAAATTTCCTGAACTGGAAGTAGTTCGCCACATTACGCGAGAAATGCGAGGAGTGCACTATTTTGTAACTGATTGTGCAATAGATGAAAGAACAAAATTCTACAGAATGTATTCATGTGATTGTTGTCTTGCGTATGAGCAAGTGATAAGACGTCGTAACGGTATTGAGGAAGTCCTTTCTACAAGTGATTTAAGGCTTATTCATAAAGTTGGTAAACCAACGGGGCAAATGCTTCATGAACCTTGGGAACACAATCTATACCCTCTACCAGGAAACAGTTCAGATTATACAAGCAGTCGTTGCGAATTATTACTTGCAAGTTTATAAGTTTTGGCTATAATCTGCGCTTGTCAGAATTGGTAATACGTGAAAGGTATTCAAATATGAAAAAATCGTTGTTTACATTATTAATGGGTGGGTTTTGTGCATTAAATGCTGCTGCAACCTGGGAGCATGATTTAGATGCTGGAACTTCAGTAAGAACATTAGCTGAAGCAAGAACTATATTTAGAATTACACGAGAGAGATCTGCGGAACCTGTGATCGAATTGCCTGGTAATCCAGAGTTTGATGTGTGGTATCCGTTTTATCTAAGTGGCGCTCTTAATTTGAGATCAGATGATGGTGAAATAGTTGAGGGGCTAGATTTTAAAGTTTTACATTCTGAATTGATGATGAGACGAGTTGAAAAAGGAAGAGCTAAAGCCCAGCATGATTTCGAGAATGAATTTACTAAAGAATTAAAGGGATTTGGTAAAACAGTTAAGAGATATAATATATTCGGGTGTACTTGCGTGACATGGCACACAGAATTATACCGAAGAATAAGGGGGGTAGAGGCTCTTGTTGAAACAGGTCCTGATCAAATTTCTCATGAATTAGGTGGCGTTGAAGCAACTTGTACTAATCCACGTGATCAAGGCAGTATTACTCAGTTGCCAAATCGTGGTTCAGGAAATGCAGGAACTAATAAGGGAGATCTTATTCGCAATACATTTAGGACATTTGTAAAATAAGCAAAATATAGAGCTGCCATGAAAGATTCACAAAAAATCTTTAAAATATTTACCCCATCCCAGTGGGAATATTTTCAAAAAAGTGGAGTTTTTCATGGTAGTGATCTTGATATTAAAGATGGGTTTATTCACCTAAGTTTTGCTGACCAATGGCAAAGTATTTGGGATAAATTTTTTAACAAGGAAGAAATTTACTTGGTGGAGATCTGTTCGCTAGATCTAAAATTTTTAAAAATTGAGCCTAATAAACCAGGTGGCACCAAATATCCGCATTATTATGGCGAACCCTTAGTTAAGAAAAACATTAAAGAAGTTACTAAAATTTTAGCTGGCTAACTCTTCGTTAACTTTTGCTAGCTATCCTAATAATATAGGGTAGTAATGCAAAGGTTAGCATGTCAGATTTTGAAGATGCCTGGGGTGGATACCGCCTAACTACGGCTGAAATTACTTATCACCTTCCAGATCATCCATCGTTGCTTCAAACTTATATTTGGCAAGAATTTGATATTGCGCCGCAGTATCCAAGGTTACAAGATTTTTTGCAGTTTTGGCTGAAAGAAATTGAAGGCAAGCTACATTCAGTTAAAGTCGGTATTGGCGGACCGTTGATGGCAAATTCAGTGAGCACACCAGCTTTTACATTTGCTTTGCATTAAGTTCTATACCCTTCACATTTCAAGCCTTGGGTTCGTTGATCATCGCAATCTGTGGTCCTCATGTACAAAAAGGTACATTCCGGTCCTAGATACTCGATCGTCTGCCCAACTCTTGAAATCTTTTGGGTATATATAGCTTTGCTTGGTTTTTTGTTTTTGTAACTCATAGTTTTCCATAGAAACGCTTACTAAAAGGTGGTAAGCTCTATGCAACTTCGTTATGCAGCAAAAATATGAGCAATAGTACGCAGACAACTGATATTAAGCCGGTATCTTTAGAAGAGGAAATGAAGCGCTCGTACCTTGATTATGCGATGAGTGTGATCGTTTCGCGTGCTTTACCAGATGTGCGAGATGGCTTAAAGCCAGTGCATCGCCGTATTTTGTATACAATGAAAGAAATTGGGCTTGAGTATAATCGCCCCCATAAAAAGTCTGCCAACGTTGTTGGTAATGTTATGGCGAAGTATCACCCCCATGGTAACTTAGCTATTTATGATGCAATGGTGCGTTTGGCGCAACCATTTAGCCTTAGGATGCCTTTGGTTGACGGTCAGGGTAACTTCGGTTCAATGGACGGTGATCCACCGGCGGCAGAACGTTATACAGAAGCACGTCTAAGCAAACTTGCCCATTCATTACTTGATGATATTGATTTAGATACCGTCGATTTTCGCGCCAACTACGATGATACAACAGTTGAGCCAACGGTTTTGCCGTCGAAATTTCCGAATCTTTTGGTTAATGGTACTAGCGGAATTGCCGTTGGTATGGCCACTAATATTCCTACCCATAACTTGGGTGAAATTATTGATGCCACTTGTGCGTTGATTGAGAATCCAGACTTAACCCTTGAAGAAATTATGCAGTATGTGCCAGGTCCAGATTTTCCGACAGGCGCTACGGTTCTTGGGAAAAAGGGAATTATTGATGCCTTCCAAACTGGCCGCGGTAGCATTACCATTCGCTCAAATACTACAGTTGAAACCATAAACGGTAATCGCGAAGCTATTGTTGTTCATGAAACTCCGTATCAGGTTAACAAAGCTAGGATGATTGAAAAAATCGCTGAGTTGGTTCGTGATAAAACTATTGAAGGTATTTCAGACTTACGCGATGAATCAAATCGCGAAGGAGTAAGAGTTGTTATTGAGCTTAAAAAAGATGTTAATGCCGAAGTAATACTTAATAAACTTTATAGACATAGCCAACTCCAGGTGAGCTTTGGCTACAATATGCTGGCTTTGATTCATGGTCGCCCTGAACAGCTTTCACTTAAAGCTATGTTGCAGTATTTTGTTGATTTCCGTGAGGAAGTGGTTAACCGTCGCACTAAGTATTTATTGGCTCGTGCTCGTGAGAAAAGCCATGTATTGCTAGGGTTTTCTGTGGCAGTTGCCAACCTTGACCCAGTGATTGAACTAGTGCGTGCTGCCAAAGACCGCAGCGATGCTCGTGAGCAATTATTATCCCGCACTTGGGACAGTTCAATGGTAGCTGGCTATATTAAACTGGTTGAGGGCAATACTGATGTTGTTAGCATTGATGGCGAATACCGTTTAAGCGAAATTCAAGCCAATGCAATTTTAGATTTGCGTCTACACCGCCTAACTGGTTTAGAGCGTGAAAAAATTCTTAGGGATTTGGATGATATTGCAAAAGATATTCAAGAATATTTAGATATTTTAGGTTCCCGTGAGCGCATTTTGGTGATCATTAAAGACGAATTGAATGCAATCAAAGAAGCATTCCCAAGTCCGCGACGTACCTTAATTGAAGATACGCTTACCAAATTTGAGTTGGATGATCTAATCCAACGTGAAGAAATGGTAATTACAGTAAGTCTTGGTGGTTATATTAAACGAGTTCCGTTATCTACTTATCGTGCCCAAAGGCGCGGCGGTAAGGGGCGTTCTGCAATGACTATTAAAGATGAAGATGTCGTTTGCGATGTGATTATTGCAAATACCCATAGCCATGTTCTGTTCTTTTCGACCCTTGGCAAGGTTTACCAAATGAAGGCCTATAATTTGCCTTTGGCAACCCCCCAATCAAAAGGGCGGGCAATGGTTAATTTGTTACCATTGGCGGCTAATGAAACTATTTCAACGGTGTTGGTGTTACCTGAAGCAACCGAACGTGATGACCAAGAAATATTCTTGATGTTTGCTACTAATCACGGCAATGTGCGTCGGAATAAATTGGAAGATTTCTCAAATATTCCAAGCAACGGTAAACGTGCTATGAAATTGGAAGAAGCTGGTGAAGAATTAATTGCGGTTAAATTGTGCGTTGAAAAAGACGATGTCATGTTGTTTACCAAAAAAGGTTTGTGTAATCGCTTCAAGGTTGTTGATAATGTGCGTGTCTTTGCGGGGCGTGATTCTAATGGTGTGCGAGGTTTGAAATTGCAGCCGAAAGATTACGTAATTGGTATGACAATACTAAACCCAGGAAAAGTTAGCGTTGAAGAACGCAATGCCTATTTAAAAATGGCTAAAGCGGTGCGCCAAGGTGTTACGGATGAACCAGAGGTAGTAGAAGCAGATGAAAATGTTGAAGCAATCACCATTAGCAATGAACGCTTTGAAGAATTGCGCAGTAGCGAAGAATTTATTTTAACCGTTACTGAAAAAGGTTTTGGTAAGCGTAGTTCAGCTTACGAATACCGTACAACAAATCGAGGTGGCGTTGGTTTTGATAGCATCATTACGAATGTGCGTAACGGTGGTGTTGTTGCTTCGTTCCCAGTTACTGAAAAAGATCAAATTATGCTGGTAACAAATAGTGGCCAGTTGATTCGTTGTCCAATTACAGATATTCGTATTACAGGGCGTCGCACCCAAGGAGTAATTGTCTTTAGAATTGAAAAAGGTGAAATGGTTGTTTCAGTTAGTAAAATTGAGGAACCTGAAGAAGATAGCGAATAAATTTGTATTGGAAAAATAGAAGTTATGACAGAGAGTAATCATCTTGATGGAATTGCAGTTTTTTTTGATAAAGCTATCAAGGAAATTGCAAAAGGTAATTTATCCTTCAAAATATTAGATTTTGGTTGTGGTTCTGGTCAGCTGGCAGGGGAACTTAAGTCTTTAGGTTATGAAGCGTATGGTTGTGATGTTTTTCTTGATAGCAAAGTTGAGTCACAAAATAGTTTTCTAAAAAAAATAGCAACGGAGCCGTATAAAATTCCTTTTGAGGATGAAGCTTTTGATGTGGTTATCTCAACATCTGTTCTTGAACATGCTCAAAATACACGAGAGTGTTTTTATGAAATTGCCAGAGTTTTAAAATCAGGTGGTTATGCGTTACATCTTTTGCCAGGAAAATATTATTTACCAACCGAACCACACATATATGTGCCTTTAGTAAGCTGGTTTTGGCCTAGGGTACCCAATTGGTGGCTAGCTTTATGGGCTATTTTGGGGTTTAGAAATGAATTTCAAAAAAATTATTCTTGGAAAAAGACTTACGAAATAAATAAGTCGTATTGCGAAAAAAATCTTTGTTACAGAAGCACTAAATATTATGAAGAATTATCTACAGAAGTTTTTGGTAATTTTTCTTGGCCAATGCTTTTTTACATAAATCAGGCTAGCGGTGGTTTTTGTCGTTTGGCCAGAAAGTTGCCACTCAAATCTATTCTTGGAAAAATATCGCGAGAATTGCGAATGGGGTTCCTAGTTGCTCGCAAGTAGGCTAGCTCAAGACTAATCATTCATTTCAAATTAATAAGCTCTTAAATTTTCAAAAACTTGTTGCAAATAATAGTATTGATACTATATAAAGGTTGAATGAGTTAATTTTGGAAATCAAAACGATGTTAAAATTTATAAATATGCTTACACTAGCTTTAATATTTGTTGTTAAAGCTCACTCTGCTACAGGAGCTCTTCCTGTTCCTGCGGCCTCAGATCCGTTTGAGCATCTTCCTGGTGCTAAACCTTTAGTTATTACAACAAAAGATGACCAAGCTGCTAGATGTATGGCTGAATTTGAAGCTTTCAGAGGCTCTAGAACAAGATCTCAGGCAGGTATAACTGCCTTTAAAATTATTAAAGAATTTGTAGAAAGTGCTATTAGAAAATCAGATCCCATGGCTATGGCACCTATGACATCATTTAGTGCCGTAGAGCAAATGATAAGCGAACCAGCTAGTTCTGCAATGCCAGGTGATCGCTTATTAACGGTAGATTTAGAGCTATTAACCTCAGTTCGGGATTAGATAGTTCAGTTTAATGGCAGGTTTTTTATGCTTAAAAATATAAGCAACCAGGGTTGAGAAAATGTGAATAAAGCCATTGATAAAGGAACGGTGCCGTGTATGACTTATTTGAAAATCTTCCTTTAA
>CAMASM010000024.1 GCA_945860985.1 Candidatus Finniella inopinata | reverse complement strand
GATGTGAAAAATATGAAACAAGAGGAATTTGATGAAGTCATGGAAAATTACAATACAACACCCAGAAAATCTTTGGGATGGTTAACTCCTCTTGAGGCCTTTAATGAAAATTTACACCGTGTTGCACTTCGAACTTGAATGTGGCATTTTATTATTAATAAGCTCAAAAGACACAAAAAGAAATTTATTAATAAAGATGTATCAAGCGATAAATCGTGAATAAAATAGCCTCCAATTCCACTACCTACAATGTTAGGCAATAATTGGCCAATGACTAACCAACTATGGAAATGTATAAAGGTTTGTTTATTGATGGTTAGTTCTTTAATCCAACTACGAGTTGAAAGGTATAAAATAGTAGAAAACAACGTATCAATAATACATAAAACATATATTACTGGAATAAATTTAAAGTAATATAGTAAAAATGGCAAACAACCTGTACCTAAAATACTTATAATAATTAAGTTTTTTTTATTGTACCTGTCAACAAAAAAGCCTGCTATAGGAGAAAATAAAACTATGGGTAACATATAAGAAATAACCCATCCCGCAAATTGCTGAGAGTCAAAAAAATCATGAATATAAGCGGCTAAAATTGTATAGTATATCCACCGTCCTACTGCAGACAAAAAAGTTGCTACCCATAACTTTAAATATTCTGAATGAAAAAATCACATAGGAAAAAACCTATCTTTATGGATTTCAGGAACATATATAAATTGCATGAAATGAATGACTTTGACTACCATTCACTGGGGAGATGTGTAAGTAGTACGAATGAGTCCCACTTATCTAGTTTATTAGTTAAACAAAGTGCATAAGTCTAGCAGCTTGACTTTTGTCAAAAAATAAGAGACTTCTAACTAAAGATAGTTTTTGCTATAGTATCAAAGACAAAGCGGAAGAATGATTTAGCAATTATGCCCTCATGCAAATTTTGCCAAAGCGCTGATTCTTTTAGAAATGGCCAAGTGAGAGGCCTGCAGCGCTACAAATGTAAAACCTGCAATCGTAATTTTACCGAAACAGCCCTAAGAGGCGTCCCATCTAAAGAAAAATTAAAGGCCCTAATACTTTACGCTAGTGGGCTTTCAATGAATCGCATTGCCCAATTATTTGGCGTTAGCGCTGTGGCGGTCACGAAATGGATCAGAACACTGGGAAATTCACTATGCCATAAGATTGCGAAGATCAGGTGATTGTGATGGAGGTTGATTAATTCTGGCATTTTTAAAAAAAACAAAGCTCTGGATTTTCAAAGCCTATGATCGTAATAGACGAAGACTCATTGACTGGGAAACCGGTGATTGTACTCATCAGACCTTCAAACGCCTCTATGATCGCCTAAAGAAATTCAAGGTAGTTTTTTATTGTGCAGACCATTGGGCGGGGTTCAACAAAGTTATTCCCGCAGAAATGTTGTTTCAAGGCAAAGAGAAAACCTACAGGATAGAGCAGAACAATTGCAGGCAGCGACATTGGTTTGCCAGATTCCGTCGCAGGACTGTAACAGTATCAAGATCATTAGAAATTGTTGAAATTACTATGCGGATCTTCGCTGCTATTCATGTCAACAAAACCTTAGTTATCGATCGTGCTATCTTTAGTTAAAACTCTCAAAAATAATACACTTTCCATATCTTTTTAGCTGTACCATGTGTTCGGCATAGTCCTTGCAAAACTATATTTCTACTCCTAGAACCCTGTAATTTTATAATTTTGAGATTTATCTTCATTTCAATGCTAAAAATCTTAATTTTAATATAATATTTTTCTAAAAACATAAAAAACTCTATAAACACTTATTACTATCTAAAATAGCTTCCTCCAGTATTTCAGTAATATCTTCAATTTCTTGCATGATTTCTTCTGGAATTTTATTTTGTAAACCTAGGTTTCTGATAATAAGCAGGGTATTACGCATATGAGGTAAGTTTCTCACACTTTCCCAACTCATCGCTTCATCAATATGGGGCAACATACGTTCCCAACCTGCAAAACCTGCATTATCAGCGACTAACTTGCGTAATATAGTCCAGGCACCCTGTAAATCAGAAAGTATGGTTTTTTCGTATCCTTTAGGTTCTTCTAAAAATGTCATTTTCACTTCTCCTGAACAACATAATTACTATCATATTGATTTATAGAAACTAAAAACTAATTAAAGCACTGATTTATTAAATAGGTAGCAATTAAGTTTGTGCTAGTTTCAAAATCTAAGCGGCAATCTGCATTCCTAAAGCGTTGGTATAAACCTCTAAGATTTCTTGCTCCTCTAGCAAATCTTCTTTTTTCATTTTACGCATACGCATAATCATACGCATGATTTTTGTATCAAATCCTTGGGCTTTTGCCTCATCTAAAACTTCCCTAATTTGAATATGTAACTCTTTTTTTTCGTCTTCTAAACGTTCAATTTTTTCAATAAATTGACGTAATTCGTTAGAATTGACCGGTGAAGTTATCGACATTTGTAACACTCCTTTGTTAAAACAGTTCTTCTACGACACCGCGCACTGCATAACCACGCCAATTTATTGTAGGAGAGCGTTAGGCGTGTGGCTAAAGCTAAAGCTAAAGCTAAAGCTAAAGCTAAAGCTAAAGCTAAAGCTAAAGCTAAAGACATTCCTAAAAAGTCCTTACGAGTTCACTGCTGCTTTAAATTCTTTACCAGCTTTAAAAGTAATGCGATTAGTTGCCGAAATGTCGATCTCTTCACCGGTACGCGGGTTACGACCTTTGCGTGCCGTAGTTGCTTGGACACTAAAGCTACCAAAGCCAACAAAGCGTGCGTCTTTGCTTGCTTTCAAGCCAGCAATAATACCATCAAATGTGGCATCAACTGCTTGGACTGAATCTTTCTTGGTTAGCCCAGTTTTAGTTGTGACAAAATCAATGAGGCCCTGTTTGTTCATGAGGTTGTTCCCTTCTGTTTGTTAACTGTTTAGTTTCGCACCCCTTGTAATATGAGCGGTTCTGCGGTTTTTGCCAAGTCTATTTGTTTAACACATCTAGCTTGCTTAAGTTTACGCTATTGGTTTAAAACTAAAACTAAAACTAAAAGTTCCATGTTTACAGCTTTTATCACCCCCTAGTTTTTTGGATTTTATGATTTTTAATAACCCGTATGCCTTTTTGCTTAAATTTCTCAATTACTTGATCAGAAATGGTAGGTGGTAAAGAATCTTCTAAGTGAGTTAACATCCCTAACAGTACAGCGGCTTTATCTGAAGCTTCAAAGTCAGTTTGCAGATCATCTCCCGAACTAATCCCACAAATGTTTGGTAGGTTAAGCATATTTAAAAGGCCACCAAGTTGTATCATGGTTCGAGTTCTGGCCTTACGTTGAGACTGGCTAGCTGTTTTTAATTTATTTTCCAAAGTAGCTTTTTGCAATTGCAAACGATTGATTTTCACCTGAATTTGCAATTGCGCTTGATCAAGTTTTTGTGGGGTAGAAGATTGCTGAGTACTTTGTTTTGTCATGGAAAGCCACCCTCACTAAATCTTACTAAAAAATCTTACTAGATGTGGATCGGTTATTTTGCAACAGCAACTTTTCCAGATACGGATGTTGCTGGTTTGGTTTGAGAATTCATATTTTTTTCTTTAGTTTTTCGTTTAGTTTCCTCTTTAATTTTTCTTTTTTTCGGTATTTTTCGCTTGGCTTTTTTGCAAAAGGTTAATTCCTAGATGCCGCCAGTTTGCAATTTCAACAGAGTGAGGATGATCAGGGTCAAGATTATCAAAACTATCATTTTTTTTGAGCTTTTGGGTTAGTTCATAAATGGCACCATAAAGAATTACAAAATCAATAGCAAAGACTTTTTCAGCCTTTAATAGACTAATGATTTTTAACTCAACCTGTTGTTGGAGTTTTTCTTGGGTATGTTTTAGATCAACGATCTTTTGAGTAATATTCCTAATTTTCTGTAAAGTTAATGTCGGCATTTATATCCTCTCCGCTTTTACTAAATTTCTTTTAGAATTTGTAGAGCTGGCTAATATCCAGATGTTAACATAAAACAATTCTCGACTATTTGATTATATTAGAACATAATAATGAAAGCAAGTGTCATTTGGCAGATTTTGCTAAATGCGCAGTGATGCGCTCTTGCGCTTGGTGTGCCTACGGCGTTATAATGAAGATTACAAACTAAACACGGTTTGTAATTCCTTATGGCAATTTACCATCTTAGTCATGGCTTAATTAGTCGCAGTAGCGGCCGTAGTGCGGTGCAGAGTGTTTCTTATATTACTGGCATGGATTTGCATGAATCGCGCCGTAATTTAAAGATTGCTTATAAAAATCGCCATAGCGATATTGCCTTTAGCGACACACTGGCACCAGAACATGCACCACAACAATTTCATGATCTTGGGGTGTGGAATCTGCTTGAAACCTTTGAAGATGACTATGCGATAAAACGTTTTCCCTATTGCCTGGAATCACGCGATAAATACCTTAATTCTGCGCAAACCGCACAGACGATTATTATGGCTTTACCACGTGAACTTGAAGTCGGGGTGGCTAAAGAATTAGTTGAAGAATTTGCCTTAACTCGGTTTGTAAGTCGTGGGTTAATTGTCACTTATGCGATTCATGATGATGAAGGCAACCCGCATGCCCATTTGCAGATTTCTCGTCGAGCTGTAGGGGAAGATGGTGAACTATCATGGGCTAAAGACCGTGACATTGTCGCACGTAAATCACTGTTAGTAACCCGTAAACTCTGGGCTAATTTAACTAATCAATATTTAGAACGTGAAGGCTTTGCCGCACGCATTACTGAAAAAAGCTATGCGGATCTAGGAATTAATCTCGAGCCTACCCGACATCGGGGTTGGGTTGGCGATAAACTTTTAGGCATGGGGATTAACTCATATGTTGTTGCAGAAAATGCCGTAATCTTTGCCAGAAATAAGGAAATGTTGATTGAGCGCCCCTTTGAAATTTTACCGTAAATGACGAGTAAAGCAGCAACTTTTACACAAATGGATTTGTTAAAAACGATTCAAAAAAGAATTGGTGATGATGACAAGGTTGTTGCGCAGGTATTTGAAGCGGCTTTACAACAAGCCGTAGTTGTGGGCGAAGGGATGGATGGGCAAATACGCTATACCACCCAAACTTACAAAGCTATGGAAGAAACAGCGATTAAAGCAGCAGCAGAACTAATGGCAACACCTTTTGCACAAAGCAAATTAAGCAAAAATAGCAGCAACGAGCATCTAGAGAACAACTTTGCTTATCTTTCACAAGAGCAAAAAGAAGCGGTATTGGGACTAACCCAAGAGCAAAGTTTAGCGGTACTGGTGGGCCGAGCTGGGGCTGGTAAAACCACAGCTTTAAAGGCAGTTTGTCAAATTTATCAAAACGCTGGTTACCGTGTCATCGGTACATCATTAAGTGCGATGGCAACCGAGAATCTTGGAAAAGAAACTGGAATTAAAGCCGCAACTATTCATAGTTTGCTTTATAAGTGGGAGCGCTACCAAATTGCCCAAGAAAAATTCCTATCTTTTGATAATGTTATGGAAGAAGGTCTATTTAAGCAGCTCGATTGGTACAAAGATCTTAAACGTTTTGAATCAGCAAAGCTTACGAAAGACACTGTATTAATCTTGGATGAAGCCGGTATGGTGGGCACGCGTCAATGGGGTGAATTATTAAATCATGTGCAAATGGCCGGGGCCAAGCTAATTGCAGTGGGAGATGATAACCAGTTTAAAGCAATTGAGGCAGGAGATTTCTTTAGAGAGCTCAAGCACCAAGCTGAATCCCAAGTCACACACCAAACTGAATTCCTAGCTGAACATCAGTCTGAACACCAAATTGGGCTGCAAACCCCAGACCAAAACAGCCAAACAACGAATCTGTTTAGCCTTAAAGAAATTCGCCGACAGCAACACGGTTGGATGCGTGATGCGAGTTACCAGTTAGCTGAATTAAATGTTGCTGAAGGTTTAAGCTTATACGAACAACGCGGCCATATTCAGCAAACCAATCGTGAATCTTTAAGTACGGATATTGCTACTGCATATCTGGATAAACTTAAATCTAGTTTTAGCGAAGATCAGCAAACTGGAGTGGTCTTAGCCTTTACCAACGCGCAAACAACTGCAATCAACCAGGCGATTCGAGAGCAGCTTAAACAAGCAGGCTTAATTGGTAAGGAAGATCTCGTTAAACTTAATGGCCACCCCTTTTCCTTAAGTGATCGGATTGTTTTCTTAAAAAATACTAAAACCCAACTGACAATTACCGATAAAGATGGGTTAGTACAAAAGGGTTTATCTATTAAAAATGGTACTCAAGGTAGCATTGTTGGGGTAGATAATCAGGGTAACATTAGGATTCAATTAGCAGACAATTGCTATACAATTATCAACGCTATCCACAAGTCTCCTAAGGTGGCGATTGGCCAACCTCAACCTGAACCGATTAGAGAATACACCTACACCAATATTCAGCATGGCTATGCAGTAACTACCCATAAATCCCAGGGACAGACGGTTGATTATGCAATTGTTGCCGCATCTAAACATATGGATGCCAAGGGATTGTATGTAGCGATGACGCGTCACCGGAATGATGTCCAGCTATTTTATGCAAAAGAAGATTTTGCGAGTTTTAAAGCGCTGACGAGTCGCTTAAATCGGTTTGAGCATAAAGATCTGGTCAAAGACTATACAATCCGCCCGGAAAACGAGTCTGCATGGCAAAGGGTACAGGAATATCGCCTATGTGCACTTGATGCAGCAGCAGTCCTTAAACAATACGTGAAAGATAACAACCAACACGGTCAAATTGATTGGCCAACCTACCATCAAATTAAACAAGACCAAGTTCGTATTGGTAAAGAAATCCTGCAAGACTTTGATTCTCATCAGCTTTATATCAATCAAGCCGGCCTTACCCAAGAAATGCTACAAATCAGCATAGGCCAAAAAACTCGACCATTATCAACAACAGAAACCAAAGCAAAAATCACGGTGGAACTGTATGGCGAGACGGCGCATTTAGCGAGAGGAATGTGGAACAATATTCGAAAAACTCACCCAGGTAGCAAGTGTTACAGCCACCCAGATTACGAGAAATTTAATGAAATACGCCATGAACGAAATTCATTGGCCAATACAATTTACCAAAACTACCCATTACATCGCGAGTTTGTTAATCAGCTTAGCAGAGTTTATGGAATTAACAGTAAGACGGTCGAGGCGCAAAAGTTACAATTTAAGCAGAGCCAAACCATCGATAAATATCGGGAAAAACCGCTGCAAATCATGGACAATTTTGTATTTGACAATCATTATCATGGAAATTATTCACTAAATACAGATAGCCAAACTCAATTGGATAACAATTTACAGAACTTTGATAGATACCAAAAGTCACTTGAAGCAAGATTTATCAAACAAGAACTCAATACTCATATCAAAGATCTGGCTTACGAGTTCCTAGGTAAACCCCAAACTCAAAAAACTATGGAATGGCGCTATGGTAATAAAGGTTCAATCAGTATTCATGTATCTGGAACCAAGCAAGGCTTATACAGTAACTTTGAAACCGGTGAATCTGGTAATGCCTTGAAACTTATTCAAGACCAGCTCAATTGTGATCATAAACAAGTCTTTAAGTGGGGCGCTGAATGGTTAGGTAATGACCGACTGCAAAGTAGATTTAGCAGGAATGAGATAGTAGTTAAAGAACCGCAGCAATTACAGCAAGGAAAGCAAGAATGGACACCAATTTATCCTGCTCCCAACACTTCGGTTGATTTAAAGGCAAGTAGCAATAGCAATCTGGCCTATATGCTTAAAGGTCACCAAGAAATCAATCGATATGCTTACAAAGATGCTGATGGCAATATTCTAGGCTATGTCGTGCGCTTAGAAGATAAGCAAGGCAACAAAATCACTCCGACGCTTACCTATTGCAGGAATCAGGATGGTAAAGAGCAGTGGAGATGGCAAGGTTTTAGCAGTAATCGCTCATTATATGGTTTAGATCAGTTGAAACAAAAATTTGATGCACCAGTACTAGTCGTAGAAGGAGAAAAAACTGCTGAAGCCGCCAAAGCGTTATTCCCAGAATATGCTGTAGTTACTTGGAGTGGCGGCTGTGGTGCTGTACAAAAATCTGACTGGACAGTCCTTAACAACCGAGATGTGACGATCTGGCCAGATAATGACAAACCAGGATTCAATGCTGCAATTAAAATAACGAATATTTTAAATACCCAAGGCAATCAAGCAGTTAAAACTGTAGATTTATCCGCCAATTTACTCCATGTCCTACCTCACAAATGGGATTTGGCAGATAAGGTTCCTGAAAGTATGAATATTAGGGAAATGTTGGTAAATGCCTCTGATCAAAGATTATCCAAGGCAATTATTCAAGATAACTTCAAACCATTGACCGAAGCCCAACAACGAGACAAAAGTATTGTTGATTATCTTGAATCACAACTTATCTCCAAGAATAATAGTTTTTGGATGGATGCTAAAACTGAATCTCTGATACGCTTTGGCATGGCAGAAAATCCACAGGATGCCTTAAAAAATTGGCAATACATCACTAATAGTTACAGTCATTCTTTCATCCCCATGACTTTTGAGGAAATGCGGCTAAAAACACAAGAAGCAAATGTTTTATTGGAGTCTCAAAAAGCCAGCATGGCAACTGATGCGTACAACAAACTAAAGGAAACCATCAATACAAATCCGCAAGAAGTCATTCAACACTTTAGAATGGTGCAAATGCAGCGTGATCTTGACTGCTCATCTGACATTAGAAAATTTACCGATTTAGCAAAAGAATACTCACAAATGCCTAGCTATTTGCGCAATGAAGACAATGTCATTACCAAACAACTTAGTGAAATATCAGAGCGTCACCTGAACAATGAAAAGTTTAACAATGCCATAGGAAACAATGATCTAACTAAGGTTGTTCAAAAATCCTTATCAGAAAATAAAATAGCTGAAAGCAAAATGGAGGAACACAAAATTAATGAATTACACAGAGGTTTTGAAAGGTGATGACAACAATAAAAACAATCTTCAATCTGTCTCATTCAATATGAACCCGCACATTACTAAAAAAGTGAAGTTCAATTTTTGCAGAACTATAGTATACTCTGACGGGCGACAACAGCTGACAAAATATAAGAGCAAATAAAGTGGGGCCATTCTAGTGATAGAGTCAAATAAATTGAGACAAAGTTATTTTATATGGCCATTTAATTCGAACCTATTTCGTACAAAAAGTGAGACTCCACGTGCTTATAAAATCAAGCCACTATATGTAATCATATTTCTAAAATTATCGTTTATAGCAATTGTAAGCTTTACGGGAAATATTTTAGCTAGTCATAACTTTGACATTATGGCTTCTTTATTAAAGAGGAATTTACCTGTTATGCAATCTCAGATGACAAGAGCCTTTACAACACAATTTCTTAGCCCTTATCCAAAAAGTCCCATTAATCGCCAAGGTTTTATTAATGTAAGTCCGCTACACCAGATTTATTTCGAAGAAAGCGGTAATCCATCAGGTTTTCCGATAGTTTATCTGCACGGTGGTCCAGGTTATGGTTGCACCGAGTATAGCCGCAGTTTTTTTGATCCAAAATTTTACCGTATTATTGCATTTGACCAACGAGGTAGCGGTCGTTCAAGACCATACGCAGAAATCAAAAATAACACAACGAATGATCTTGTTAGAGATATTGAGACAATCAGAAATCATCTTAACATTCCTAAATGGTTAGTTTTCGGTGGATCTTGGGGAAGTTTGTTAACTCTTGTTTATGCCATTCACTATCCAGACAATTGTAATGGATTAATTTTGCTTGGAACTCAATTAGGGAAAAGAGAAGAAATAAATTGGTTTATGAAGGGGGCTGGTACATTTTTCCCCAAACAATGGCAAAATTTACGTGACTTTATCTCTCCAAACATTAATGATCCGCAAGAGTTGTTAAAAGCTTACCATAGTTTATTGGTTAATCCTGATGAAGCTATTCATCTGCCTGCTGCCAGATCATTATGTTCCTACGGTGGTTCTATTGCATCTATTTATAAAAACTCCCAAACAACTCAAGGTAATACGGATAATGATAGAGTTTTAGCTTTGGCAAGAATTAGCACTCACTATTGGACTAACGATTTCTTCTTAAACCCAAATTTTGTGGCTGAAAATAGAAATGTATTAAAAATGCCATGTATAATTTTACAAGGACAATGTGATTTTATCACTCCTCCTGCTAGTTCTTTTGAACTTTCACAAATGCTTGAACATGCACAATATGTAGTGATTCCAAACTCAGGTCATTCTTCCCAAGAACCTCCCGTTTTAGACGCTATTTTAAAAGCAACAGATACTATGAAGGGATTATTTGCAGATTATAATTCAGTTAAATAATTTTACTGTAACCATAACTATTTCAACATAATTTTAGCTAGCTTTAGCTACGAGTAATTTGTGGGTGTGAATTTCATAACTTTCCTGATTTTTGCTAATTGTTAAAGGCTGAGAAAACTTAACCCCAAACCAGCATATAAGTGCACAAAATGTTAAGTAGAATGCTGGTGCTGCTGGATTATTTAACCATCTTGATAAATAGATGTAATAGAATGGGGCACTCCCAACAAAAATAATTGCACCAATTGACCAGGCAACAGAAATACCGCTATAACGCCCAACTACTGGGAATAAGGAAGTAGTTAGGGCACAAGTAGGACCAGCCAGCCCTGACCAACAAAGGCCAAGTATTAATTGAGCAATAATCACGCTACTAAGTAAGTTTGTAGACATAATGAGGTAAAATAAAGGATACGCAAAAAAAGCAAGAGCCAAAGCCGACGTTTGCATTACTTTTTTTATGCCAATTTTATCAGCAATTATACCCATTAGTGGTAAAAAAATTATGCAAACCGCCATCATGATAGTGTTATGTGCCATAATCCTATGGGGTGAGAAGTTTAATCTGTCCTTTAACACATCTGACATGTAAATATAGGTCGTATAAAAAGCCACCATAATTCCAGCACAAATACCAATAACGCAGAAAAAATTACGATATTGGTTTTTGATTATCTTAAGTAAAGGTATAGATGATTTTTCTTTAGCCTTAGTCCCACTAAAAGCTGGAGTTTCGCCAATTTTGTAGCGTATATAAAAGCCAATCCACCCAAACAAACTACCAATTACAAACGGTACTCTCCAACCCCATTCTGGTAAAAATTTTGTACTTAGGTATCCAAGAATTGTCCCCATAATACTACCTATTAAAAGGGATGTGTTAAGTAAACTGCTCATGAAGCATTCCTTATTTGTTCTTGCATGCTCAACCAGAAAAATAGCAGAACCTGTTGATTCACCGCTTACACAAAAATTCTGTAAAATTCGGCAAATTAATAAAATAATTGGTGCAGTAATGCCAATCACTTCATAAGTTGGCAAAACTCCAATAATAAAAGTTGGTATAGCCATAAGACCAATGGATAAAGCCAAGGCTACTCTTCGTCCTATCCTATCACCCAGGTGTCCAAAAAATATACTACCAACTGGCCTAATTATAAACCCTAAAACAAAAGCGCTAACTCCCATTAGTCTTGATACATGAGGATCGCTGTGTGGAAAAAATAGAGGGGTTAAAATAAACATAAAATGCGCATAAAGCATTAAATCGAAATACTCCAACGCATTGCCGCACACCGCAGCGCCTATAGTCTTTTTTTCAGACTTAGTCATAGTTCTGCCATACAACACAGCCTACAACTGCAATCTACACGTGAGCGATAGAGAAATCTACAGTTTTATCAGACTTTAATTTTTATTAGACAAATTGCATTTCAGCAATATTTTCTCAAATTGCTACTGTGTAGCATTGTTCATTAATTTATCAGCTGCATCTCCAACAACTCGATTGATTGCCTCAGGAAATTTATCCGAATTCATAACATATGCTTTGCCATAGTACATACATTTTATTTCATTTTGGCTCAATTTTTGCGAAGGCATCAAATAATAACTCGCAAAAAATGCAGATATCCCTATTAGAACTGAAGAAAGAATCAACAAACTTAAATATTTAAATGATAAATTTGACCAAGTATGCATGGTTTTTTTTAAGTCATCATTAGCCCTGCTTACAGAAGCAAACTTACCATCCAAAAATGCCGCCGCTTTACCTGAAAATGCCGTAAATAGTTGATTACCAAATGAAGCAGCTGAAGCATTAAGTTCTGCTTTCAAAAATTGTACCATTTCTGCATGGAGAGATTCTTTGACTCCCCTCAAGGATTCGGTTTCGAGGTGAATTAGTTTGACAGTCATACCCAAATCAGCAGTATGCTGTAGGAGTGCCTTTGATGTTGTTGCTGCTACCATCTCAAATCTTGTATTATTAGCGGCATCCATATCCTCGTGTTTTGCTATCTGGCTCATGATTGACTCCTTTAAATTGAATGGTGCTGATTGTTATACGAATTTTTATTAAGCGCATCTACGATGTTTGTAGCATCAGTTGGCATCAGTATTCGTGGAAGTTCCAAAACTGCATGGTCCTGTTTTTCTGTCGCTGATTTGGTAAGCGTGGGTTTAGAATTCGTTGGTTTTATTATTTTTTGTACAAACGCTTCTGTTTGACTTTCAATATTTGTGTAATCAAATTTAACTTTTGTCACTGGTAAACTTTGCGGAAACTTTAAATATGCTTCCAGATCATTCAACATCATAATTTGGCTGGCAGTCACCAATGGTTTGATGTGTTTTTGATTACTTAAACTCACCCCATCACGCATTTGATGTGCTCCAAATGAAATGCTTTCATTTGCTTCTTGTTTTTCTTGTTCCCATAAGTAACGAGCTGTGCGAGTAGCAACATCGGTATCAACGCTACGAAATAACAGTTTGGTACCCGTGAGGTTTGATAACGTCTTAGTTGTAGATGCCCCATACACTCCTTCCAATTGACTTAGATCTTGGAAACCTAAGACAAAGCAGCCACCGTATTTACGGATTTCTGCAAGCCCGATCAGTAATGACGGCAGTTTATTGAGAGAAGCTAATTCATCGATAATAATCCAAGTTCTTGAAGGATTTTGTGTAGTACGGCGCATCATACCTTTAATGATTAGTGAAATCTGACTTGAAAATAGCGGCTTTAAAAATTCTCTTTGATCAGGTAAACAACTCAAAAATATCCAGAATTTATCATCATTTGGCATTAAGTTAAGTAACGAAATACCATCATCTGCATCATCTAAAACTGATAAGATTTTCAAACTATTTGCCAAAGATGCCCTGACGCTTAAAGCGGTTTTATCAATTAAAGGATCAACTATTGCCGCAACTGATGTACCTTGTAATCTTTGGCTTAGCTCTTTTAAAGGCATTACTAAAGTCATCTCCACTAAAGCTTGATAAGTTTTTTGATCGCTGTTGATCAAGTAGCGCGCTGATTCCACAAAAACCTGGCGCGCACTTTTAATCCAAAACGAATCTTGTTGTCCTTGTTGATGATTATCCGGCACAATCGATTCAGCAATTTCATCTAGGACATAATCACAAACTGCACCACCAAGCATTGCCTCGTCCCACAAATTCCAGTTTTTTCCCCTAACATCAAGCGGGTTCAGCAAAATGTCCCTGCCATCATCATAAAATCTTGCAAAGATGCCGCCTGTGGTATCCACAATTATCGCTTGATCGCCATTAGCTCGGATTTGGTTTAAGAGTTGGTGAATCGTGTTTGATTTACCAGAACCTGTGGTGCCGGTGACCATCATGTGCTGAAACTCAGCATTTTTAGGCATAGGCACATTGGCAATTTTATATGGTGATGCACCTAATTTTAAAATACGTTTGGTTAAAAGCTCAGAGTCAACCAATTCAAAGCCACTGAGAACTTTAATTTCCTTTTTATTTTTACCCATAAAAATCCAAAACCAAGAAATTAAGCCAGAACCAACTATCCCAATTAACAAGGCTTGAATTAGTTTTTTAATCCCGGAAAACATAAAATACTGCATTTGCTCACGCAAATATTCCGAGCTCATGATCATGGTATCAGTAAAATACTGTGAGCTGCCGTCCACCATATAAATCAAGCTGGATGGAGAAAGATTAGCAATCAAAGGTGGGCAATTGGTCATAAACCAAGCTTTAGCGTAAACTCCAATTAACCAAAAATCCTGCCATGGGTGTTCCAAGTAAACTAACAAGCCAAACACCAATAAGGCAAACCACAGGCTAACCTTGAAGGTGGCACCCATTACCTGCTTGAGCATGCGTAGTTTGTGAAGTTGGGTCTGTCCTCCCTGGGTGAATGAATCGCTGAAGGTTGTCATAAGTTTCCTTTACTTTATTAAAAGGTGCACTATTAACTGAATCATTAGTTCTTTTTCTTCTCTATCGCTTTGAGCAACTAATAGAGCTAAAGCTACCAACGCTTCATTAGAGATTTTGCTGCAATCAAATTGATGCAAACGCAGATAAAGTAAAAATAGAAAACTTCCTATTCTCTTATTGCCATCTACAAAAGGATGATTTTTGATTACAAAATACAAAACATGTGCTGCGCGTTCTTCTAATGACGGGTAAAGCATTTCAGTACCAAATGTCTGATTTACCGAATCAAAAATAGCTCTGATATTTGATCCCAATCGAAGCTGTCCAAATAATTGGGAAGCTTCGCCTTTATCCATCAATTCTTTTTTCAAAGTTTTAATAGAAAATTCAATTTCTTGAGTATCAATATTTTGCAATGGATTAAATGCTAAAATACGTTCTAGTTTATTTTCGTCATACGATAAAAGCAAAGACCAAGATTTTGCATAGGTTTGCACTATTGATAAAGCTTCCACACCAATATCATAAATTTTATTAGAAATAAGCAGGGCTTTTTTAACCAGCTCCAAGCTTTTTGTTAAATCGGCAAAGCCTTTTTCAGCAATGCGTTTTTCGCTAAGTGTGTATCCATTTAAAATATAACCACTCAATATCTTATTCGACCAACGCCGAAATTCTATACCTCTTTGGGAATTAACCCGATAACCAACAGAAAGCACTACATCAAGATTAAAGCACTCAATATTATAAGTTTTCCCATCAGCAGCAGTTGTTGCAAAAAATGCAACAACTTGATTCTTATCAAGCTCTCCGTCTTGAAGGATTTTTTTTATGTGCCGTGATATAACAGATTTATCTCTTTCAAAGAGGTTGGCCATTTGTTTTAAACTCAACCAAACCATTTCTTTTTCCAAAGAAACATTGAGCTCAACGGAGCCATCTTCAGAGGAAAATACAATTACCTTTTTATCTTCATCTAGCATCGCTACCACCTTTAATCTGTTCTTTAATAATTTTTATAAAAACCTGTTTCTCTCAGCAACGTCTCTGCGCAACCAAGCGCCGTGGTTTTTTATTGTTTTGCATCTTTATTGATGCCATTTAAACCGCTATTCACTTTAAACAAATTCCAACCTATAGCTGTAATTTTGTGTTTTTCTTTAACTCCGCCATCATGTCTGTCAATTCTTCCAGTGTCAGTTCCCTCCCAAGCAGCGTTGTTTCTTTAATTTCTGCGGGTGTTTTTAAATTTTGAGAATTATCAAAAATTGACATCTTTTTAAGTTCCTCAACGCTAGACGTTAACTGCTGATTAGCATAATGAAGCACTGAACAAACGATAATGATGGTTAAGCTGAATAGTAGTAGTTTTTTCATAAATTTCTCCAAACATACTTTATAGACTTGCTCTTCAGATCCTCCAAAAGTAAGAATTTTTGCTCTTTTAAATCTTGCTGATTCAACTCTTGGTTTTCTAAAGACATAGTTAAATGGGTTTTCTTCATGATTTGGTCAACCAAATTATTTCTCTTCTGTTCAACAAAATCCTCTAGGCTACTTTTAGGAACAAACCCATAGACAAGATCACATCCCATTGCATTGGCAGCCTTTTCCAGAGTTTCTAGCGTAATTGTCTTATCTTGCTCTCTTTTCTCCATAGCTTGAGCAGATGGTTGCTTGATTCCCATTAATTTAGCTAACTGAGATGTTGGCAAAGCAAGTGCGCCTCTTATATGAATAATCCAACCCTCTTTAGGTTGCGATTCCCTAAGTTGATGGAATTGTTTTAGTTTCCGATCAACCTGCCTTATTGATAATAGTTCATAGACTTTTTGCATAATATTTTCTATAGCTTTTAAACTATTTGAATGTACCGTATTCATAGCTTTAAAGCAATTAAATGTATGGCCGTTAGACAACAACTAACGAGAAAATTCATAGTTAACTCGTTGTTTTTACTTATTTTTAAGGAAATTAATGGTAGTATGTACCTAATCAACCAAGAAACTCTGTTGTCATGCAAATTAATACAATTCACAAATTGCAATATGCTTTGGATACTTCGAAGAAAGTAATCAAATTTGCGTGGCGTCATCTGCTGTTTTTGAGTGCATTCGGTATTGCCATTCAAGTAATGTGCGAAGGACGCATTCCCAACCTTAAGGGCACAGCCCTTGTTTTGGTAATCGCCATGTTTTTTGACTGGTTTAAAATGCAGTTCAAATCCACTAGTAGTAACAGCAACCTTGCATGTGAACAAATGTTTGAATCTGCTCGCAGAAACATGGATTCTAGTCGTTTTGGTTCCTCGGCGTGGGCTACAAATCCAGCTATGGCAGGATCTCCGGCTAACCATCTCTACAACCTCGGCTATAATTCTACTAATTATTACTAATTTCATTTTTGCTGGCTTTCCCCAAATTTAATACTATTTTTAGCGGAATCTATTAAGTCTTGGCCTGTGTTTATCATTTCTCTTCCCGCTTTGCCTATAGCCCTTCTCGTAACACCCTTGTCTTGTTCTGTGTGCACTTCTTGCTTTAAGGCTGCGCCATGATTTAGCACTCCGCTGGCCTCTGCTTTAATCGCTTGACTATGTTCGGCCTGGAGAGATTCTACTTTTTCTCTAGTTTGGGTCACTTGGCTGTTATTATTAGTTAAATCACTTGCCTGTTCTCTAACCGCTTTTAGTGAATCCCTAGTTACCGCATGCACTTGATGACTTTGCTCTTGTTCATAGCTGTTTCTTGACGAATTTCCTGATGATACGGTGTTAGTTGGAGTCATGCCTTGTTCAGCCATATATCTTTGCGCGTAAGCCATGGTTTGTCCGGGATTTGCTGCCATAATGTGCATTGCACCATGGACGCCAATTCTACCATTGGTATTATCCGCCGGTTGATTCGCCAACCATTCCCCAAACTGTTGATTCGCATTGTAGTTAATTGTCGTACTATTAGCCATCGTGAAATTCGCCTGGTTTGAGTAATCTTCTGCTTGTCTAAAGCTTTTTGATGCCTCATTACGTTGGCTCATACCCTGTTCATAAGAACCTGAAGTTTCTTCAGCTAAACGTCTTGCTGATTCATCGTTAAGATTGTGAGAGAGCTGCTTTGATGCTTGAGCAGTCTTACGCATCGCCTCTTGGAAATTATGATCTTCTGCAAACTTTTGAGCCTTCGTATGAAGTTCTTGTTCTTTAGCGCTGATTTCTCCACCACCACCGATTGAACCACTTAACAAACCGCCACCTCCTTTATTACCAAATGCGCCATTTGCTAAAAGTTGCGCAGACTTTCCGGTATCTATTTGATTTTGATTCGCAAAATCATTCACCAAATTCTTACCATGGTGAATTGCCTGGCTTTGTTCCGTACTAATTCCATGGCTTGTGCTATCGCCTACGCTTTCCAATTTGGATAAGGTGTCACTTAAAGATACTGCAGATCTTGCCGCACTACTTAAACTTTGGCTGGAACTTTCACTAAGATTCAGGGCATTTTTCTGGCTCTGGCTTGCCATTTGACTTAATTGGTTACTCTGGGATTCTGCGACATTAAGGCTTACTGGCAAGTTTGAACTTCCCACATTGAGTACTTGTGAACCATCCGCCATCGTCGTAATTTCTGACCTACCATCTTGAATGTGGCTTGAAGCAGACTTATAACTTGCTGCCATCGAATGACTCAGCATATTACTGTTCGATATTTGACTGTTACCTTCACTAATGTTGCCATAACTTAAGTTTCCAGAAGTCACTTCACTCGCAGCCATTCCCGCTGCACTTTGCGCGACATTGCCTAAGTGGGAGGCCATATGCACAAACGAACCCACCCCTTTAACCAAAGCGATGCTTAAAAATGGAATACTCATCGCTAAATATCCTGCCATCGCCGAAATATCCGCATTAACATTAGCTATTCCAACACTTGAGGCAATCGTCACTCCTTGAGGATTTGATATCGCTAAGGCTGCCATTGTCTTGGAAGTCGCAGAAATGGTCATGATGTAATTTAAAATCGCATACAAAGGAGCCCAAAGTTGCAACCAAAGTAGGCTTTGCGCCCAAGTTAGTAAAAAACGATAACCAAAGGGGAGTAATGCTAAGGGAATCACAAATACAAAAAAAGCGTAGATGATCGCCTCTAATACCGCCTTCATCACCGGCAAGGTTTCTCCGGCCATTGCTCCTAAGGTTTCATAAGTTGAACGTTGTTGGAGATAAACCCTTCTAGCTGCAAAGTTTGAAGCATTACCTAAAGCGGTTGAATTACTTTCCACTCCATCGACAATACTGTAAATCATCATCTGTTGTTTGATAATTTCACTAGCATCTTTCGCTATATGGGCGAGTTGCCCGTAGGCTAGGGGTAAATACTTTAATAGCTCAGCTCTCGGGTTAATAATTCCAGATTTATCAAAAATCTTTTTACCAAACAAATTCGCTGCATGAGTGATTTCTGCTGCCCATAAGTGATTAAACCTAGTGACACCTTCACTACAAGAAATAATATTGGGTCGATTTCTGGGTTGATCTGGTAGTTTGAGATCACGCCAGACAAACGAACGTGCCTGCGATGGATGTGCTGATACCAATCCCCAGATATCATCCGTGTTTCTAAGTTCATCAATATTATATTTACGCCCCAACATCGCATCATAAAGTACACATTGGCCGACAAAACCTTTCATATTTTCGGCAAGATCTGTATTGGTAATATGAAAGGTTTTGGCTTTTTGGATGATATCGCTAGCAAATAAAAACCCTGACTTTTGATAACGCAAATCATCGGGTAATGAAAAAAATGATTCAATCTTTCCGGTGATGTGATAACCAATCGTACTGACATGCCCTGCTAATGCCGCTAGCCCATAAGGGACATTATCCACCTTTTGATGATAATGGTGCACCGGATCAAGAATCCAAACTGTCGCTGTGGGCACAAACAGTAAGTTCATAAAGACGGTCATTGGCACGATCCAATGGGTAAATACCTTAATTTGATCGCCATACAAAGCATAAAGTGCCGCCCAAAAAGCCCCAAGAATTAGCCCCAAGCGCTTTAACGGCTCAAGCAAACTACCATCATGACCATTGAGACTCATGGCAATGGCATTAAATACCCCATTAAGAATTTCCCCACCACCAAAGGTATAAACAGTATATTCCATGCAGCTTATCCTTTCTTATTTGTCAGTTTGTAGCTTCATTTTTTATAGAATATCGCCGTTCCAAAGCTGATTTAAAAAAACCTGAAACGGTAAAACCCAAATATCATAGCTTGAATCAATCGTGACTTTTCTAGGTGTTTCTTCATTACAGACTAGGTAGCTTTTTGACATGTTTTGCTCTTGCATTAACGCAATTAGGCCGTTTAACTCTGTCTTCTTAACATTTTTTGAGATTTTAACCTCAATTCCTATGTCAGCTTCACTAATCACAAAATCAACCTCTAGCCCTGTTTTGGTACGCCAATAGGAAATTGAAAAATCTTTATCGTTTAGATGTTTGTAGGCCATCAATTCATGCAGAATGTAATTTTCAAAGCTTTTCCCAGCATCGTGTCCTTGTAATTGAGTTAGTTGGCGTTTTGCCAAAGTATTTGCCACACCGGGATCAAAAAAGTAAAACTTTGGCACTGACGAAATAATGTCTCTTTTTCCACGTTTTCTGTAAGGGTCTATTTCGTAAGATATTAAGGTGTCTTTGAGAATCTCAAAATAGCCCTTAACCGTTTTGGCATCGACACCACAATCTCTAGCAATGTTTGCATAATTAACCATTTCCGAATTTGAATAGCTAGCCGCTTCTAAAAATCTTGAAAAAGCTGCTAAGTTACGCACAAGTCCTTCTGCTTGAATTTCTTGAATAATATAATCTTCCACATAAGCTTGCAGAAATTTTTTAGGATGGTTACTTAGGTAATGTGAAGGTATTAATCCATGGGTTAATGCTCGTAATAAATCAAACTCCTTTAGCTCATGATAAACCAACGGAAAAAAATGATATTTCCAAGCTCTACCGCCCAAAAGGTTAACCCCTTTCTGGCGCATTTTCCTGGAACTTGATCCGCACAAAATAAACTGTGCTTTTGTATTCTCAATTAACCAATGAATTTCATCCAGCAATATCGGTACTTTTTGTACTTCGTCAATTATAAAAGTCTGATTTTGAGGATTTAAGCTTAAATGAGCGAGAACTTCCTCACGAAAAACATAAGGAGTTTTTAAAAATCTTAAATAAACATCAGATTTAAGCAGATCATAAAAATTCGCATTAGGGAAAATCTCCTTTAGATAAGTCGTTTTACCTGTTTTTCTTGCTCCCCAAAGAAAAGCAGACTGCCGATCTGGGAGATTCATCTCAAGTGCTCTTTTAATAAAATTTACCATATTACTCCTTTTTAGTATTACTTAAATGGATGTTACTCCATCATATACGAAACCCTACTTCATATCCAATTGTAATCATTGGCAACACTACCCATCATCACGTGTAATTGCTTTTCGATGATTTGAGTGGATTGAATCATTGATAAAGTACTGTCCATTTGTTGATAGGCTGATTTTCTGCGTTCTGTAATGCGTTCTCTAGCATGTCTTAGTTGATTTAAGAATCT
>CAMASM010000023.1 GCA_945860985.1 Candidatus Finniella inopinata | reverse complement strand
TATCTATAATTTATAAAAGTAAGAACCGGAGAACCCATTATTCGTTCCACCGACTCTCTTACCTTTCACAATCTCTTCTTGACTTTTCAAACATCACCAGAACAATCTAGTGCCGCGCCTCCGCGCCTTGAAACTCAATATAATCACATCTACTCTTGACGTCAATATCTTTGTTCATAAAAAATTAACTTTGTTTGTGTTTTGAAAAGTTACACTTGAAAACTAGGGAAAACTATAGGAAAAATCAGGATATATTTTCAGCTTTAGCTTGTTGTTCCTTAACAAAAAGTCTACATCGCCAACAAACTAACGGCATGGTCACAACATAGCAAAAAATTATTAAAACCAAAGTTTGCCAAGGAGCACTATAAAGGCAACCAAAAAAAGTAACCACAGCAAGCACCACAGGAATAGTATGCTGATGATTCAATGGTAGCTTTTTAAATGATAAAGTCGGTAATCTACTTACCATTAAGCCACCAACGCAAATCATAATAAATGCAACAGCCACGCTATTGAATTTTACCCCAGGAAATGCCAATTCAAAAATTAAAGGACTAAGACATAATAATGCAGCAGCAGGCGCAGGCGCACCTACTGAAAAATTTTTACCCCACAAAGGAAATTTAGTTTCATCAAAAGCCATAACATTAAAGCGCGCCAAACGCAGAACCATGCAAGTACTAAAAAACAGCACAACAGCCCAGCCTGGATTACCTAGGCTTTGCAAGGAATAAAAATACATTACCAATGCTGGAACCACTCCAAAATTAATCAAGTCTGCAAAAGAATCCAGCTCTGCTCCAAAATGGCTAGATGTACCTAACAAGCGTGCCAAACGCCCATCGATACCATCAAGGAATGCTGCTAACAAAATTGCAAAAATCGCTCCCTCCCAGTTTTCCAGCAAAGCTTGGCGAATACCCGTTAAACCAGAACACAAAGCGGTAACGGTTATAGTATGAGGAAAAAGAGCAGCAAAAGGCTCAACCTTAATACGGCGCCCAGCTAGTTTTTTTTGAAAACGTCCTTTTATTGTTCCCCTTTTTAAGGCGATTTTTTTTCGTAAAGGCTGATCTTTATTTTTAAGCGCCATTAACGTTTGATCCCTCGACGCGCTGGTTCTGAATTATTCATATCAAGTAATACAGTTTCGCCAGACACCATTCTTTGTCCTTCTATCACCAAAGGATCCATGCCCTCTGGCAAATAAACATCCATACGGCTACCAAAACGAATCAAACCATAAACTTGCCCAGTTTCTACAGACTCTAGTGAAGTAATATCACAACGAATGCGCCTTGCGATCAACCCAGCTATTTGAACAAAAGCAATACGGTGCCCGTCAATAGTATCAACAATTACTGTGTTACGTTCATTTTTTTCACTAGCTTTATCAAATGAAGCATTCAAAAATTGACCTTCATGGTAAATGATTTTATGCACGGTTCCTGCAATTGGCACGCGGTTAACGTGCACATCAAAAACATTTAAGAATATGCTAACTCTGGTAAGAGGCGCATTTCCTAACTCTAAATCAGCAGATGGCACCACAGAAGTAATTTGACAAACAATACCATCAGCAGGGCTTACCAACAAACCTTCTCGCATAGGTACTGTACGCGGAGGATTTCTAAAAAAGTACATGCACCATGCGGTAAGCAAAGCACCAACCCATCCAAGATTCGGATTAACCATAGCCATAAGAAAGGCCACTGCAGCAAAAATAGCTATGAATTTCCAACCATCGCTGTGAATAATTTGAAAGATATTAGGCATGACTATATTCTTTTTTAAATTTTTCCATATCATACACTGCCTTGATTATGAGCAATATTCAAGAAAAATGTAATTTGTAATATCGAAAAGCATATCAATCAGCATCAAGCAATCTACGCTTAGCTCTTTCCCAATACAATAGCTTCGTCTCACGAGGCAAATTAGCAAAACCGCACACTCCATCTTCAACAACAATTTTTTTCAACATTTCAAAACGTCTGCTAATTTTTTTTACTGCAAATTCTAAGGTTTCATGTGCATCAAATTCACAAAAAGCAATCAAAGTAAAACACGCATGCAAAACATCACCAAGTTCATCTTGCAAAGCACGTCTATCTTTTGAAACCAATTCAGCTTTAACCTCATCAAGTTCTAAACTAATATGGTGAATAATTTCCAAAGGATCTGACCAGTAAAATCCAAAATCTTTGGAAATGTTATGGTCTTTTAAGAATTTTTCAAAAACATCCATTTTTCTTTTTCTCCCAAAATAACTTAAATAGTCCATTGTAAATGCCCATAAAACACCCCATATATTATATATAATCAAGAGCTTACAAGCCACAGAGAGCATACCACAGCCAAATTAAAAACTATATTCTTCCCTTTTGATGTAATTTTGGCTATAGTTCTGGGACGTTCAATTGAGGAAATATAATGAAACGCACTTTTCAACCAAGCAACATAGTTCGTAAACGTCGCCACGGCTTCCGCGCACGCATGGCAACGAAAAACGGAAGAAGAATTATTTCTTCTAGACGTGCAAACGGAAGAACAAAATTATCAGCTTAGATGCACGATTTTATGAAAGCGCGCAAAGATTATGTGCGCTTAAGTCGCGCCGGTAAGCGGTTTTTTTTTGAAGGTTTTATTGCACAGGTTTTACCTGTTGAAAACAGACTAGGATTAATTGGTATAACAGTTACCAAAAAGTTAGGTGGATCAGTACAGCGACACCGTGCAAAGCGTAGGTTACGTGAAACGGTTAGGTTGTGGAACAAAGAAAGTCCAGTACCACTAGCTTATGATATAGTCTTAGTTGCTAGAACTAAGATTTTTGGCCTAGACTTTAATAGACTAAGATCTCAATGGACCGAATTGTTGGCGCAACTAACAAATAACCAGGATTGGACCCATGAAGCGACTCGTCATTAGTTTTATATATTTATACCGCTGGCTGGTTTCACCGTTTTTACCACCAAGCTGTAAATTTACACCAACCTGTAGTCGCTATGCGATTTCAGCAATTGAGTGTCACGGCTTGGTTAAAGGCATATGGATGACACTAAAACGATTGTGTAAGTGCCAACCATTTAGCAAAGCAGAAACTCCCTACGATCCAATACCAGCATTAAATTCAGACCTACCAACCAAAAATTCCGCTAACTCTACTACTTCACAAAAATTCAAAAGAGTGCAAAACGCATGAATGAAAATCGCAATCTATTAATTGCATTTGGTTTATCCATTGCTATTTTAGTAGGCTTCTCTCAGTTTTACGAAAAACCAAGACAAGAAAAATTAATGCAGCAGAAACTGCAAGAACAGGCACTTCAACCTCAGACCCCAGCAGTAACGACAAGTGCAGAACTACAAAAAGTTGCACCACCCAGCACACCTGAACAAAAGGTTGTTGAAAAATCAGCTCGCATAAATATTGAGAATGAATCAGTGAGCGGTAGCATTCGTCAAGTCGGAGCAGTAATTGATGATATACTATTAACTAAGTACACAGAAAATACTGATCCAAGCAGCCCTAAGATTCGCCTTTTAGAAAATGGAGATTCTGAGCACAGTTATAGTGTATCTAGCGGGTGGAAAACTGCAGATAATTCGAATGTTGGTTCACTACCTAATGAAACAACCAATTGGCAGATTCAAGGTGAAAATCATAAACTTACACCCAATCATCCAATTGTTTTAACTTGGTTTAATGATCGTGGTCTAAAATTTGAACGCACTATCAGTATCGATAATAAGTATCTATTCACTATTACAGACCGGGTAACAAATCACGGAGAGAATTCCGTCACTTTACAAGCCCATGGTCAAATTCGCAGAAAAAATCCCCCTAAATCTCAGGGGTTTTATATATTGCATGAAGGACCGATTGGTTACTTTAACAATAAATTATTTGAAGAGTCATACGAAGACTTAGCCAAAACTCCGTTTAATCAACAGGCAACCCATGGTTGGTTTGGATTTACAGATAAGTTTTGGTTGGTAAGTTTAATTCCAGACTCTAAATCAGTAGTAAATATTGACTATAGTGCTCAAGACAGCACAAACATTGCACAATATACGGCAACTCCAGTTACCATAAAACCAGAAGAAACATCCACTTATTCATATAAAGTTTTTGCAGGCGCAAAAGTTTTGAGTTTATTAGATGATTATGAACCCAAAGTTGGAGTACCACATTTCGATTTAGCTGTTGACTTCGGGTGGTTCTACTTTTTGACAAAGCCTTTATTTTACGTACTAGAATACTTCCATGAATTACTAGGTAACCTAGGTTTAGCAATTTTACTGCTAACAATATTATTTAAAATAATGCTGTACCCAATGGCCACAAAATCGTACCGTTCAATGGCTAGACTTAAAACACTGCAACCTAAAATTCAGCACGTACAAAGCATCTACAAAGAGGACCGCACGCGCCAAAGCCAAGAATTAATGGCCCTCTATAAAAAAGAAAAAGTAAACCCTGCTGGTGGTTGTCTACCAATGCTCATTCAAGCCCCAATCTTCTTTTGCTTGTATAAAGTGTTGTTTGTTAGCATTGAAATGCGTCATGCACCATTTTTTGGATGGATTCATGACCTAGCAGCCCCTGACCCTACCTCATTTGTAAATCTATTCGGGTTACTGCCATTTACATCTCCATCATTCTTACAAATTGGAATTTGGCCAATTTTGATGGGGATCACTATGGTAGTTCAACAACGAATGAACCCACAACCTGCAGATCCTACACAAGCAAAAGTTATGATGATAATGCCAATAATGTTCACCTATCTTTTCGCAAGCTTTCCTGCAGGACTAGTTGTATATTGGACATGGAATAACTTACTATCAATGGCGCAGCAGTGGCTAATCACCAAACAGATGAACAAAAAATAATTCAAGTCGCAAAGAGTTTGTTCAAAACCCCCTGCACTTTTGTTGCGGGGGCACAGAATGTAGAACGCATACCACAATACCCATTTCCAGAAGTAGCATTTTGGGGAAGATCGAATGTGGGCAAGTCTAGCTTGCTAAATGGTTTAATTGGCACTTCTGTCGCTCGCACATCTAACACCCCAGGACGCACACAACAGCTAAATTTTTTCAACCTTTCAGACAGATTGATTCTGGTTGATATGCCAGGGTATGGCTTTGCTAACGTGCCGCTAAAAATTAAATATCAATGGGAAGAATTGATTGCTGCATACATAGAGGCACGTGACCAACTAAAATGCTTATATCTTTTGATCGATGCACGCCACGGTTTTAAAGATAATGACATTGAGATGATGAACTACCTAAATCAGATCGGATGTATTTACCAGGTAGTTGTAACTAAAGCAGATAAAATATCTCTAGCAGCACACCCAAAACTCAAAGAAGCAATGGAAGAAAAGCTAAAAAGCCACGGGGCAGCGTTGCCATCTGTAATTTTAACCTCTGCAGAACGTAAACAAGGCATGTACGAATTACAGCAATCTATTGCAAAAATCTTAGGGTGATGAAACTGCCAAAGCTTCAGCTTCCATACCTTCAATAAACGAACTTACATAAGCTCTCATAATTTCTTCGTAGGCATACTCACCCTCTGGGATATTCGTACCTAAGTAATCCAAAACCGCAAATGGAATTCCCAAAGTTTTTGCGTAATTTTCAGTCAACATCTCATCTTGACTCTCTGAAAATAAACACACAGGACTAATTTCGCCATCAAGCACAGCCCTACGAAGCTTTAGCATGTGTCCAGCGCAAGGAGGAACCGATGGGTCTATGGAAATAGTGGCAGTAGTTTTAGTACCAAAGGCACCGTCAAAATATTGATTACCATCATGTGAAATAATATAGGTTTTATCTTTATATGGTTGCATTCTATATGACAAATCCTTATACAATTTTTTAAGGCGATCACGATAGGAAGCGGCATTTTTTTCAAGCAATTCCTTATGGTCTGGGTAATTCTCAATTAAAAATTCTAAAACAACGTCAACTACTTGAAGCATAATATTTGGATCAAGCCAGATATGACCATCCAGATTCATCTCGTTAGCTTCATGATCGTGATGAGAACAGCTACTATGCTCATCCCAAAAAGCACCAGTGCGTAGAAGCTTAAACTTTATAAGCTTACTATCTTGCAAACAAAGAATCTTGCCTTTAAATTTCTGCAAGTGCATGTGAAGAGGCTTTGCATAAGAAGGACCAATCCAAATAATAAATTTAGCATTTTTAATAGTCATCGCCTGTGATGGAATAATTTGAAAATTATGAGGTGAAAAATTACCATCAACTAACAACCTAGGATTCGTCATACCTTTAGTAAGAGCACAAACTAAACTATGCACAGGTTTAATTGAAGTTACAATTTCAGAATCTTTCACAACCGGGATAGCCCCCAATTTGAAACTCAAACAAAATAACAAAATAACAACATGAGCAAAAAAGTTTAGCATTTTTTATTTAATAACCAGTTTTTAAACATATTAACATAAATTTCATTATTTTGGCTGATTAACTTTAACTTTTTTAGCCAAAAATTGTTTGTTTTTTACCTTGCAATCACTTTTTTATACTTTAATCTGACCTACCCTCTTGGCAAATACCAAATTTTTAGATAGAGTATAAAAAGTTCGGGACGTAGCGCAGCCTGGTAGCGCGCCAGTTTTGGGTACTGGATGTCGGAGGTTCAAATCCTCTCGTCCCGACCACTTCTTAAAGTGAAGTACCCTACATATTTCTAAGGCACTTAATCTGCGTCCAGTCTAGCGGTTTTTTCCAGGTATCCATAAAGCATCGTCTTTTCCATTGTTATTAAGATAACGACACCATACAAACAATAAATCAGATAAACGATTAAGATATTTTATTGAATTAACATTGACTAATTCGTATTCATTCAGCTGTACAATACTGCGTTCCGCCCTGCGTACTACTGTCCTGGCCACATGCATAAGTGCACTAGATTTACTGCCCCCAGGAATAACAAAAGAATCTAAAGGCTGTAATGCGGCATTAAACAAATCAATCTGTTTTTCTATAAACTCAACCTGACTGGAATCAATACGTAAGGCTTCACCATGGGGAACAGCCAAATCTGCACCTAAGTCAAAAAGATCATTTTGTATTTTGCTAATTAATTTTTGTAACTTGGTTGTAACGTCTACACTTATCAAACCCAAATAAGCATTTGCTTCATCAACATTACCAATAGCTTCAAAACGCACATCTGACTTTTTACGACGAGTACCATCACCCAACGAAGAATGTCCTCTATCGCCTGAACGTGTATAAATTCTTGTGATTTTTACCATACAACCTCTTTTATGAAATAACTGACTCCTGCTTTTTCAAAAGTCTGCGAATGTTATCACGATGAGTACAAAAAAGTGTAGCAGAAATAAGTGCGGCAAAAGGCATTATTGCCGGATCAACTTTTAAAAAATATGCAAAAGCTGGAGCCAAAGCTGCGCTAATCAAAGCAGAAAGAGATGAAGTTTTAAAAATTTTAGCACTCAATAACCAAGTTGTTAAGATAGCTAACCCTAGTATGGGATCCCAACCTAAGTATACCCCAAGTGCTGTGGCCACACCTTTTCCGCCTCTAAATTTCAAATAGACTGGGAAAATATGGGCAAAAATCGCCAAAAATCCAATACCGTATTCATGACCTGGAATAAAATGACGGCTAATCAAAACAGCAGCAACCCCTTTTAAAATATCAAAAATTAAAGTTAAGGCAGCAATTTTTTTATTCCCTGTTCGCAAAACGTTAGTAGCGCCAATATTGCCAGAACCAATATTACGAATGTCCCCTAAACCGGCTACTTTTGCAAATAATAGCCCAAAAGGAATAGCTGCAAAAAAATAGGTAAAAATAGAAATTAAAATAACTGATATTTCCGTACTCAGAGATTCCATAATTTCTCCAGCGACTCTGCTAAAAACTTGTTAACTTCCATTTAAGACTACATTATAACGATTTTAAAATGAACTAAATATTATCTCTAACTATTGAGTTAGCATTGCCTATTTTTACCGATTTGGTTTTTAGTAGTCTTCATGGTAACTTTAGTTTCAAGAATTAAAGCGTTAACAAAATATGTCTGTAGCAGATTTAAACCAACGTTCTTTAGAGATTTTCAGAGAACTTGTAGATACCTACGTAGAAACTGGTGAACCTGTAGGCTCACGCACCCTTTCTAGACGTATAAAAACCCAGTTATCACCAGCAACAATCCGCAATGTCATGGCTGATTTGGAAGAAGCTGGACTATTATACGCCCCCCATACATCTGCAGGGAGACTACCAACTGCTGAAGGATTAAAACTTTTTGTGCATGGGCTTTTAGAGGTTGGAGATATTAATGAATCAGACAGAGTTGAAATTGAAAACCGTTGTAAAGCTGCTGGCAAAAATGTTGAAGACATTTTACAACAAGCAACAGGTATGCTTTCTGGATTAAGCATGTGCGCCGGAATTGTAATGGCACCAAAATCTCAAGCCTCATTGCGCCATATTGAATTTGTTCACTTAGGTAACCAGCGCACACTAGTGGTTCTTATTAGCCAAGATGGTATGGTTGAAAACCGCATTATTGAAATGCCTGAAGGAATAGATATTTCAACCCTTAACCAAGCTACAAATTATATTAATTCAAATTTCAATGGCGCCACCTTACCTGAGGTATTACAACGCGTACACTCACAAATGAACAAAAACAAACAAGAGTTAGATTTACTAACTCAACGAGTTGTCGAAGCAGGACTTGGGGTATGGAGTGGTGACAAAGATAATGGATCTTTAATTGTACGCGGCCAAAATAATCTATTGCAAAATGTTCAAGAAATGGATGATTTAGAAAAAATTCGCGGCTTGTTTGACGTAATAGACACTCAAGAAAGTTTACGTAAACTACTTAATGCCTCAATTCAAGCCGACGGAGTGCAAATTTTTATTGGAGCTGAAAATAATTTGTTTTCTCTATCTGGGTGCTCCATGGTAGTATCTCCATACACAAACACACAACGCCAAGTAATTGGAGCAATTGGAGTAGTTGGGCCAGCCCGTATGAACTACGGCAAAATTATTCCATTAGTTGATTACACGGCAAAGTTAGTTAGTCAATTATTAAGTTAGGGTAACATTATGGATACACAAGAAGTGCCAGCAGAAAATATTTCAGATAAACTGGAGGGTGCAGAACCTAAAGTTGAAGAAGTAATATCTGAAACCGATCAACAAATTAACTCATTGAAAGACCAGCTACTGCGTGCATTAGCAGAAAATGAAAATGCACGTCGTCGCAGCGCAAAAGATAAGGAAGATGCTTTAAAATATGGAGTGACAAATCTAGCGCGTGATATTATTGGTGTGGCTGATAATTTGCAAAGAGTACTCAGTAACAAATCTGAAAATGCGGCAGATCTTTCAGAGGCATTGTTTTCAGGTGTTGACCTTATTCTAAAAGACCTTGGCAACATTTTTGCACGCCATGGAATTCAACGCATTGAAGCAGGCGGTCAACAATTTGACCCGCATTCTCACCAAGCTGTTTTTGAAGAAGAAACCGACGAACATAAACCAGGAACCGTAGTTCAAGTAATGCAAGATGGCTACAAAATTCATGAACGCCTGCTCCGCCCAGCCATGGTAGCAGTTGCAAAAACAAAGCAAGATTCTGAAAAAAACTAAGAATTATGGCAAGAAGGATGCAACGCCATTCTTCTTGTAAACATTAAAACATCACCATAAAAAACCTATTGCCACCTAAATAAGTTAAATTATTTCAAAATACTTCTTTTTTTTAACTAAATTTTGTGCTAGGTTCTCCTTCATAAATTAACTTTTGAAAGAATATTTTATGAAAAGATATAGTCTATACGTAATTGGCTTTGCAGCTTTAGTTGGTAGCGGGTTTGCTGCAGATGGTCAAGAAGCACTACACAGGCACTACGCAGCTTTGACGGCAAAATATGCCGAAATATCAGGAGCTGAGGAAAAACAATCTCGTTCTGTAGCTTCTGCGGCAAGTGATTTCTGTGCAGAAGAAATACAAAATACAAAAGCAAAAGTTGCTTTTTACCGTCAACCTCTAGACAGAATAGTTGGAGCTTTAGAAATATTGCTACGCCCAATCATATTAGAGCAACCTATGCATGGCGGAATGGGTTATGGTATGCATGGTTACCAAGCACATACACCTAGGTCGCTGGTACACTTTTTGTCTGCTGTAACTGAACGTGAGTTTGTAAGAATTTCTTTTATTGGAAGCCTAGAACATCAGCCACAAATTAGAGACGCGTTTATGGAACTTGTTAGCTACACATCCACATATGGCATTATAGCACCAGTTGGAGCAGGTGTTGCTAGCTTAGAAGTGTTTATAAATGGAGCGGTATTTCCTACCCTATGTAGCGCAGCTAATGCAGCACGTGCTTTCCACTCAGAAGCAGCAGCAGAAGAAACAGCACTAAAGTCACAGGCCAAATTAGCTATTATGTCATCAATGGGAACACCACTATCTGCAGAATTAGTAACTGCAATTAAAATTGCTAAACAAGAACAAGGAGTTCTTAGTACTCTTGTTCAAAAGTTTGACGAAGTTGTTGAAGCACTTAGAAGAGCAGGACGCTTGTCTTAATCAAACAATACTTACGAATTTCTCGGGGTGCAATTTGTTTGCGCCCCTTTTTGTCTCAAGCCAAATGTTAAGCCTGCAAAAGCAAAAAACAATATGTTGTCGTTAATGTCACCTGATTTTAAAGCATTTAAAAAGCAAAAAAATGTACCAGATAAAAGTATGGTCGAATATGGTTCAATATGTTTTGTAAGCAGTTGTGTTTTTTGAATTAATAATTTAAGAAAACACATAAATAGGATTATTCCAATTAGCCCAGTTTCGGCAGCTATTTCAAGGAACATATTATGTGGGTGCCACTCAACATCACCTAATCCATGGTAAGCTGGCCAACCACCAATACCCAATCCTCTTATCATATTTGTTTGTAAGCAATTCCAGGCAGATTGATAATATTCCAATCGTAATGCCAATGATTCAGCACCATCGCTTGAAAATATCCTTTGTAATGAAAGTGGCAAATGATTATGACCAAAATATTTTACCAACCCAAACCCCATAAAAATGCCGATTACACTTAATACACATCCTAAAAAGAGTATTTTAGGGGAGCTTTTAAAATGCACCATAAATAAAACTCCAAGGACAATTAGAGTACTTAATAACGGTCCTCTTCCACCAAGATGGAGCATTAAAAATAAGGAAATAATTATGAGACATGCAATTAGCAATATACTTTTTGAAGTTAATGTACTTTTATGAAAAATTTTTGCACCTAAAATAACTGTACCCAACCCTAAGGTTTGCCCGGTTACTAAGTAATTAGTATCAAAAATAGTTGGTAATTTTGATGGATTTTGAAAGTAGGATATTAGTGTAATGATAAATATCATTATATAAAAAGCTAAAAAACTCACAATAAAATCACTCAGGCGCCTAGAACAAACAGAAACCACAAGTGCCGCTGTTAAAAACGCAGGAAAGGCATAAAATGCGAAACACACACATTTAGCAAAACTGTAAGTGCTATGCTCAGACCAAGAGTATGATGCAACAATCCACAAAGCAAAAACACTAAATACCAAAATGTTTTTTGAAAATATAATGTTCTGCCTATTACAAACCACAAAGTATATTAGGTGGATAAAAACGACTACCCCTAAATTTAGAGTGGGGTCGTACTCTTTAAAAAAACTTAAACTGTGTTTGTACTGGTAAGAAAATAGAAATAACACAAACAAGCAACTGAATGAAAAAATATTTAACGTGTAATCTTTAATTACTGATTTGTTTAAAAAATACAACATACCAAATTTTTTGCCCATATACGTTACATTATAATGTAAACATTTTACCCTAACAAGAAATCTTCAAGGATTTACCTTTCTACCTTCTAAAGATTAGAAATCATCATACCTTTATCTCACAAGGAAAAAACCCAACCTTAATAAAATAATAAAAATACAGAATAATAATTAAAATAATAATTATTATAATGCAATATTAACTAATTATTAACTATTATTTGGCATTATTACTATGGAATTCACTTTTTATTAGGAGTTCTTATGCCAAAAAGATATTTATCCAAACTATTATTTACACTTATTTGCGGAATTAGCATTTCTAATGGTGCAAATTTAGTGTCGGCACTTTTAAAAGAAGACCAGGAAACACTATTAACTCAACGCAAGTTCACATGTTTACCCGATGCGGGAAGAGCTAGTTATAAAGCATTAATGGAACAAAATCCATACCACATTGATGAGGCTCATTTTTCAAAATACATGATGGCAACAGCAGCAACCCCATCTAGTGTAGATTTAAGCCCAGATTTTCCACATCCATTTAACCAAGATATACTAGGCTCATGTACAGCATCCGCGCTTATTTCAGTACTACTTTACGATATGAAAAAGAAGGGAACGGTAAACCCAGAAATGAAGTCTGTGTTATACCTTTATTACTGGGAACGTTTTTTGGAAGGAACTGTAAACTATGATACAGGCGCAAGCCTTTCAGATGGTATTGCGGCTTTGAAAAAATTTGGCGTTTGTAGTGAATCTTTATGGCCTTATCAAATCATAAATTATATGGTTAGACCGCCAGAACGTACATACGCTGATGCAATAAAGTTTAAAAATCAACTAGATCCAAGCAGAATAAGTTCCGTTTCACAAAAGCTATCAGTCATGAAAACTCTATTAAGCAGGGGGTCACCATTCGTTGGAGGAATAAAAACCTACGAATCTTTTGAATGCAAAGATGTTGAGCACAGTGGAATTGTTTCTATGCCACAAAAAAATGAAAGATCAAAAGGAAGCCATGCAGTAGTATTTGCAGGATACAATGACGAAATAAATGGCGGATCTTTTTTAATATTAAATTCTTGGGGCCCAAATTGGGGAACAAGTTTTGATGGCAAAAATCCCACAAAAGGATATTTTTGGCTTCCTTATGAATATGCCACTAACCATAGGCTTGCTCACGATTTTTGGACATTTAATAACTTGCCTCTTTTAGAAAATGAGAGCTCTCCTGAAAAGGATTCATGTTTTAAGAACCTTTTTAAAAAATTATCAAAAAAAAGAAAAGGAGTATACTTACCAAGTATTTAAAAATTTTAATAGTATTTAAAATTATGGGAGATAAACATAAAATCATCTCCCGTGGTTTTAAACTACAATGTTACTCAGCATTTTTAGAATCACATCAAGAAGAAGAAGCACCACCTGTTGCAGCACTTTTTGCTATAATATCAACTATTTTAGCAATACGAGTTTGTTCTTCCCTTGCCGAAGTAGGAAGCTCTGAACTCCACACTCCCTTAGAGATCATACTTCTTACATAACCCGGCAAACCACTAATATCACGAGTTACTCCTGCAGTGATAACCCCACGCTTAGGAAACACTGGCCTAAAGTTATCGTCTTCAATTTCTACACAAGCATTGTTAAAGTTATCTGCCGCTGGACGAAAATTCCACAAAAACGATTGTTTCCCTGAAACCAAGTACCACATGCTTTTTACAAAATTTACATTAGTTCTTAATAAACCACGTGGGCTAAATTTATTACTCCATACACCATAAGCAAATTGAAACAAAGCACCCCTAAAGGTTGTTGCAGCATCCCAAGGAAGGTGACCAAAATTTCCAGTAGTCATACTTACATTTTGCTGATCTCCGAGAGACCCATAATAATATTCCATAAGACCATGCGAACAAATAGTGTCATACCTGCCATGAAAAATATTAACTCTTTCTTTAGTTGTTAAAGCTCTTTCCATAAATACCGGCATTGCAGATATTGGCGTATAACTTACAACTCCACCTTCATTATCACCAGATACTATACGCCTAAAGTGCCGAGCATTAAATTCTTTAGCGCATTCTAATGTAAGAGTACCGCCACGGGAATGGCCAACCAGATGAATTACCCTAGTCCCTAATTCTACAAGCCTTTTACACACTCCATAAACCATCATTATTTCGGCGTTTAATGGTAAGTTAGTTTGCCCGTTCCAACTTTCTACTGCTTTAAATGTTTGGGAATCACCAGAAGAGCTCACCAAAACCAATGGAAATCTATTAAATGAAGCAAGTGCCATACCTTTTCTCAGAACTTCGTCAATAAAAGATACAGTATAATCTTCCCCGCCAGACCCATGTAAGTATAAAACAACTGGTGGATTTACTCTTTGCTTTTTAGAATAAATACAGACTGAAAATTTTTGAGATTCGCAGTTGCTATGATCTCCGCTGTACAATTTTCCCAAATCCGTTTTTTGAGCAGAGCGGTCAAATGCATATCCAATCGATTGTTTTTTCAAAACAGGAATAGTTGCTTCAATTACAGGATATCTATCGCTTCCAACAATACTGTAACCGTTGCTAAATTTGTTGGAATAAAGCGTAAAACCCTCATAAACTGTGGCATTTAGCTTCATATACTCAGGCCTACCATCATCATCTGCCCCATAGTTAGTAGCAAATAATAAAAATCCTAAAAAAGTAATTTTTGTTATTTTATTAAAAATCATTACGCTTAAACGATATTAAAGTAATAGCAATCATATACACAAAAAAAATAAAAAAAAGCAATATAATTAGTTAGCTAAAAAAATCTACATTTTTTAACAGAATCAGTGAACTATAATGATGTCTTAAAGAACACAAAACCTAGCATGACATAACATATGCCATGCTCCTCTATTCGTATAATTCACCCGTGCCAAATTGTTCCTTGGGAGTGTCTTTAAATTTCGGCAATTTATCATCTAAGTTAATAATTCGATTTTGATACCAGGTATGTCGCACCGGGGCAAAGCTAGTTGGGATGCCTTCAGCAAATTGAAAATTATTCACATTTATACCAATACCCTCTTGCTTGTCTGGATCTTCTGAAATTCCATAAATAAGTGCTTTGCATTCGGAACACAAATAAAGACGTGAGTTATTACTAACAATTGAAATCAGCTTGTTTTTTCCTTTTGTGATTTCAAAATTCTTTGTTTGATAAGCCGCAGTAAAACCATAGCCTTTTTTATCTGCTGGATTTTTTGAATCACTCGCCACTAAGCGGCATTTATTACAATGGCAATACTGTGTGAACAGTGGCTCACCTTTGGCTTCAAAGTGGATACTAGCGCAATAGCATTGACCTTTATAAATCTTCATCGGTCCACCATCCATTTTTCCTTCGCCATTTTTTAAGTCAGCCCCATAGCTAGCAGCAAACAATGAAAACCCTAAAATAGCCAATCTTGTCATTCTACTAAAAATCATACTACTTAAAAATACCCAAATACTAACAATCTAATACAATAAAAAGACACTATAAGCAACCACTTAGTTAGCTAAATATTCTTATACCAATACCCTTGCGCAGCCTCTAAGATGTGATTAATACTTAACAAAACCTTCATAAAAGAACTAAGAAATAATGAGAGAAGGCAGCCTTGAAGCACCAATCAGACATATAATTGATTGGGAGAGTGATAATTTTTACGATGAAGACAACCTAGATTCTGAGCTTCGCGGGGTATTTGATATCTGCCATGGTTGCCGCCGTTGTTTTAATTTGTGTGACAGCTTTCCAACCTTATTTGATTTGGTAGACACAACCACTAGTGGAGAAGTTGATGAAGTTAAAAGTGAAGATTTCAGTAAAGTTGTTGATGCTTGCACCCTTTGTGATCTATGCTTTGTTAACAAATGCCCATATGTTCCGCCCCATGAATTTAACGTTGATTTTCCACACCTGATGCTGCGCCACAGGGCCGTTCAAGCAAAAAAACATGGTGTTAATTTTGTTGATAAACAAATAAGCAAGACCGATATGGTTGGTAGCATCGCCACAAAAATTGCCCCTGTCGTAAATTGGGCTACTGCAACATCAAATCAACCAGTTCGAAAGACTATTGAAGCTCTCACAGGAATAGATGCCCGCGTAACCTTACCAACTTTTGCAAACAAAACTTTGTGCCAGCAAGTAAATTTATCTCCGTGTACACCAAACATAAACGGCCCTGCTTATGGTCAAAAAGCTGTACTGTTTGCCACATGCTTTGGCAATTATAACAATCCAAACATTGGTTTGGCTGCAATCAAAGTTTTAACACACCAAGGCATTGCAGTAGAAACTGTTTACCCAGGATGCTGCGGCATGCCACTACTAGAAAAAGGAGATTTAGCAGCAGTAGCGACACAAGCAGAAAAAATTAGTAAAGCGTTAGAACAATATGTAGCTAAAGGCATTCCGGTTATTTCGATAATTCCCTCCTGCAGCCTAATGCTAAAATCTGAATGGCCCCTGCTACTACCAAAAAATAAAGCCGTAAAAAATTTAAGTAAAAACGTAATGGATATTAGTGAGTACTTTATTTATCTACACAAAAAATTTGGAATCACCGAAGGCTTAAAACCATTAGAAAATAAATCTGTAACTTTGCACCTAGCCTGCCACAGCCGTGCCCAAAATATTGGTGCCAAAGCAGCAGAAATGCTCAGGATTATTCCAAATTTAACAGTACAAATTATTGAACGCTGTTCTGGCCACGGTGGTACCTGGGGAATGATGAAAACTAATTTTGAAACCGCAATTAAGGTCGGTAAACCAGTTGCAAAGCAAGCTATTGCTTATGATAACCCACTAGTACTTTCTGAATGTCCGCTTGCAGCTAAACATATTTTACAAGGTATAAATCAGCAGGCGGTAGAAGAAAAATCATACTCCACCATGCATCCAATTGAATTGGTGGCAAAAGCATATTTTAGCGAATGCTGAATAAATCTAACCACAAAGCCTAAAAATCGGCAAGCAACGTCTTGAATTTATAGGAAACATTAAGTAACCTGTTATTGTGCGTCCTTAGCTCAGCTGGATAGAGCGGCGGCCTTCTAAGCCGTAGGTCAGAGGTTCGAATCCTCTAGGACGCGCCAACTGTTAAGCCATTTTGTTGGCTCTATATCTAGGTCTTACAGCCATTCTCACAAATCGACTATAGAAAATAACCACTTAACAATATCCCATAAAGGAAGATAAATCTTGTTCTCATGCTAACTTTTTGCTAACGTAAAAACGTTAAGAAAATCAACGAGGTTTTGAAATGCCACAACTCACCAAAGCAGCGATTGATAGAAGCCCCAATAAGGCAAAAGATTATATTATATGGGATGATATGATAGCGGGCTTTGGTTGCAGAATTTATCCATCTAAAAAAACTTTTATATACTCTTACCGTTCCCCCATAAACAAAAAATCCTCTTGTATTAAGATTGGTGTGTATGGAAGTATCACCGTTGATGAAGCTCGTACCCAAGCTAAAAAGTTTGCCCATAGTGTCCAAATAGAAAAAATTGACCCTAAGGAATTAAAAAAAGCAAAACAAGTTGAGGCACAACAGTCTATTATTTTCGAAGAGTTCTGGCGGGTGTTTACAGAAAAATATATCAAGCAGCACCACAAACTTTCTACAATTAAACGAGATGTTTCGAGAATTAAAAATTATATACTGCCTTTCTTTGCAAAAAAATCAATTGCCGATATAGAAAGAAGAGACATTATTGCTTTTAAAGACTCTATGGCTCATATAAAGGGTAATTGTACAAAATGTCTTCGCCTTTTAAGTGTGGCCTTTAATCAAGCGGAACTATGGGAGTATCGACCTCAAAATACTAACCCCTGTCGTGGAGTACCTAAGACTCCCGATAAAATGATGGAGAGATTTTTAAACATCGAAGAACTCGAGCGACTAGAAAAAACCCTATCAGAAAGAGAAAGGCCTGGGATAGCGTCCAACTATACCATAGACGCATTTCGCCTGATTATTTATACAGGATGCCGTTTAGGGGAGGTTTTATCCTTAAAATGGGAGGACGTTGATTTTAATGATTGTTGTTTACGCTTAAAAGATAGTAAAACAGGCAAAAGAACAATTCCTTTAAACGAGTCTGCCATGAAAGTTTTGTGTAACGTTCAAAAACAAGCAGATAACCCTTATGTTTTTTGTGGAAATAAAACAGGAACTCACTTAGTTGCTGTGCAAAAAACTTGGGAACGTATCCGTAAACAAGCAAACATTCCAGATGTGCGGATTCATGATCTACGCCATTCATTTGCATCATTTATGATTAAAAATGGCGTAAATATTTTTGAAGTTTCAAAGTTATTAGGTCATGCAGACATTAAAACAACAATGAGATATGCTCACTTAACTTAACTAACCAGTCATTAGTCGACATAACTAATAAAGGTGGAAAGATGTTTGAAGCTAATAATAAATACTTTGCATAGGGATTGAGCTATGGCTCGTACCAATCTTTATTCGCCCGATATCAATCACCATTGACTGATGGCAGTTATGGTTATGCGTGGAGTAAGCCAATTGCTGCACACTGTTTGGCAACAGTTATTTGAACCCACCTTTTTTTAGAAAATTTTCTAAGAATAGTTCTATAAAATCTTTGTCTACTTTTTCTAAGTCTTTTTTATGGCAATAGCAGTAAATCTCTATCAAAGCGCGAATAGCTTCTTCGCTTGAGATTTGGAGATTTTTTTCCTTGGTAAAACCCCTCAAACCTTCGACTAGTTTGTCAAACAAGTGACCTTTCCATATAGATTTCCCAACAGATTGATTTAGTTCAATGTTCTGTATATCAATTAATTCCACAACATCAATATCAAGAGCTTTAGTTACAGAAAAAAATGTTTCTAACGTGGGAGATTTGGTTCTACCAAGCAAAAAGTGTCTCAGAGCTGAAACACCTATACCAGATATTTTTTCAGCCTCATTGATGGATATTTTTTTCTCTTTTAATTTTTCTCTTATTTTTATTTTCAATAAATCTAAGTCCATTATCTAGATAAAGCTTTCTAACTGTCATACTGCGTTATCATAATCCAATTTATGGGTAACTTTCACCTGTAGCGTTAACCATATGCCAGAAACTATATTGACTGTTGTTAATTTTCATAATAATTTATGAAAATAATCTAGATGATAAGAGCATATTATCTATGAATTTGCTTTAAAAGCTTGAACTTTAGAATTGCGCCTTGTGGCAGCGAGGGAAAGAACATGTGCGCATCAAACACAGAAACAGCTTTACAATCAACATTCTCTATACGTCAATTAGCAGGAAAGTACCTTTATGCGTGAGAGTCAAAAATCTAAAAAGACCAGTTCCCTTAATGTAAGGGCCCTTAATAAAAAACTTTTGAAGAGGATCAAAGGCATTAGTAAACGTTTCAGGGTACCTTTATTGCTGATCTTTTTTGCCATAGTGATTTTTTGGCTTTTTTGTGTACTCTGCCGGTTTTTTGCACGGTAGACTAAGCTAGGGGGAGAAATGTTAAACTCGTAACTGTGCTTCACTTGTTTTTTTCCCAATCTTTAAGCCCAGTTATTAATACCTAGGGGGTCATGTCGGTGTTTTCTTTGAGAGGATGCTGAGCTGTTTGGCAAGTTGCTCTGTAGTCTCCTTAGCAAACTTGGTGGCCCGATTCAAAAACTGTTTGTTGGTCAGCGGCTGAGTGATCACTGCACAATCACCAATGACCTAAGTGGGCTAATCTATGCACACATCTTTTTTTCCTTTGTAACCTAGTTAAACAGCTGCATTCGTTTGGTCATTACGTTCCAGTTCGTGGGGTACTCGCAGAGACGAATCTCACTGGACGTTGCAGGGCTTTTCCGTATAAATCTCCAATCAAAGTTGTGTGCATAGATTAGCTAAGTGGGGTCGTAAAATCACCAATCACAATTGAAGTGATCAAGGCTGCGATCGAACCAGCGATGGCTAAACTAGAGGGGTTGCGAGTGTTTTTATTTGCAACCGCCGTACTTTCTGCAACTTTGGTAAAGTCCTTGAGTTTTTTGAAGTTTTGATCTCCATACTAAAAAGCAAATTACAGTTTTGTTTTAACAAGGAATTGCTAGGCAAATAAAAAATAGGGTCTAATTTTGTTTAGAAAACACTGAAGAAAATAGGTAGAATTTATCCACACAAATTACAGAGGGGTGATGGTTAATCAGATGCATGCACAATTTTTCACAAAGGGTAAAAACCCCTGGAATTTTTAAAATATGTGTTAAACCTGCAAGCCTGTGTTAAGGCTGTTTTAAACCTGATTTTACATAAAACCTAACGAATTCAAGGCTTACAAGGTGATGTTTTCCAGGTGTGCAGGTTTTTCATACCTAAACATAAGTCCCTTTCTAAAAATAAGAATATGCTTTTTACCATGTAAACCTGAAAATCTGAAAGAAGAATAATAAATAATCTAATCTATATAAGGAGTTTAAGTATGTTTCAGGTTTAACACAGGTTTCATAGGCTTCACCACAAAAAAGCATGAATCAAGTAAAACTGCGGTGTTCTGGGTTTTCCAGGTTTAACACAACATTATCGCTGTAGATTTAACCCTTTACTTTCAGCATTTTTTTATTTGGAAAGATTTTTCTTAAACCATTGAGGTTAGTAAATAGCATCACAATCTTCTTTAAATGAGTTTTTAGTGGGGTTAAGTTGGGTTACTATGGTTTGGGTGTAAATTACAAAATAATCCGCCAGCAGCTTAGTTTGGCAATTTACTACAGTACAATGCTAATTCCAATACCCAAATCACTCCAACTAAGATGAACTAATCAGATTATTGAGAAAAAGGTAAAATCCAAACAGCACTATGAAAAAAAATAGCAGAAACAGGGGAACCTTGAAGAGCTCTTTGGTGTCTTTGATCCACTTCAAGAATTTTTCACTGGATTGCTTTGGCTTTTTGAATTCTTTGTGATTAGTCATAATGATTTACTCCTGCTAATTGACGTATTAAGAATGTCAGCTGTAAAGCGGCTTTTGTGTTTGATAAGTAATTCATTCAATCAACGTAGAGCACGCCCTATCCTTCTCTGCCAATAAGGCATAGTTCGAGGGTTCAAGCTTTTGGGCTTGTTAAAACTAATAGTGCTGATTAGAATGAACCTAAATCTATGGTCTTTATGATATATTTTGAATCAAAAATCAATATAATTTTTAGGTAAAAAATGTATCTTATTAAAAAGGTAAATTGTGATTGATTTGCGTACAAAGAGTTTTGGTGAACGTTTAAAAGCTATCAGGCAATCCCTTTTAAATCTTGCAAGAGTAGAATTTTCAAAGAAGTTTGGTATTTCTGATCTTAATATGCGTAATTGGGAAGCGGGAAAATCTAATATAACAGCAACTTCTCTGCAAAAACTTATCGAAGCTCTCCAAAAAGAAAACATTGTTGTTGATAAAGACTGGCTTCTTTACGGAACGGGTTGCTCACCGTTCTTGGCTAGCTCCCAAAAAATAGATGATGTCGCT
>CAMASM010000022.1 GCA_945860985.1 Candidatus Finniella inopinata | reverse complement strand
CGCATGACTAGGCGAACAAAGATTGTCTCGAAAAAAGAGAGTATGATCTACGATTCTATAAAGCTCTGGTGTGCACTCACCACACCAGCAATCTTCTCACATTATCAACAAATATTCCTATCTATCTTTAGGTGAATACTCTCAAAATTTTATGTTTGTCCTTACTAATTGTGGATGAGGGGTTTTCAGCAGCAAGCGAAAACAACAATGTTCCTGCTGATTCCCTGGAACTTTTTATTCAAAGAAGAAGTACCCGTAGAGCTCCTGTCAAGAAGGATGATATGTCTGTGAGTGATATTTCAGACAATAAGAGTACAAGCAGTGGAGATGAGCTGGATAAACTAGTTGCTGATATAAATAATAACCCAAACCCAGTTGTTAGAAAAAAATGGCATCCCCCCAGGCATACTGCACCTACTCCTTCTTTGTCTATTTCTAGTAAGAAGGATGAAGACACTGCACGTTTTGCAAAATTACAAGCTCTTCAAGATGTGCTTATAGCCCTGGCAATGCGTGATGTTGATGATAAAACCAGTCGTAGGCGTGCGATAAGGGTTCCTAGCAATCATAAATGATAGCTTGCACTTTTTAGGAACAGAGCTGAATTTAAGGATATTTTATGGCTTTTTCTTTAAAAGTAGGCATGTATCTATTAATTTTAGTGGTAAATTCTTTATTATCTGCCGATGGGAAAAATGGATACCAAGTGTCTGAAGAGCAAAGTTTGGAGGAATTGCTTTTAGGTGGTGACGTAAAAAAATGCATAAATAATAGTTCTGAGGTAGTCTTGAAGCAATTTAAGGATGATTCCCTGAAAAAGATTAATGCCTGGATAGATAGTATAGCGCCATCAAATGATCTGCCGTTTCTTCATAAAAGTGTTTTGGTTGGTGCTGATGGCGAACCAAAAGATCACTCTCGTGATGCTTTTAAGATTGTGATTGCTGAGTGTGTTGGCAGTTTTCATATGGAGGATGTTAGTGAAAATAAGCGCCCTAAAAAAGTTAGACTTGTTGAATTCGCTAATTTTTATGAGCACCTAAGCATTGTACTAATTAAAAGACTAAGTCGTTTTATTGAAGAGTTACTTCCATATGATGGTTTGTTTCTTAATCCCTCTTTATTTAGATATGATTTAACTAATCATATAAGTTGTAAACGGGATTCTTTTAAATTTAACATGCAATTGGCCATAACGGCATAGGTTCATAATTATTTAATTTTGCTTTGTTTGTTGTAAAGTTGCTTTACTATTTGATAATCATCAGCCTTATTGACAGATAGAATCATTGTATTGTATTTCATTGTTAATGTTAGAGCTGTTTGAGAACTTTTGTGAAAAGTGTATTAAAAATTTTATTTGTTACTTTTTTTCTTTTTGGAGAAAATTTTGTTTATTCATGCTGCATGGGTGACGACGATTTTAAGGAAGCCATGAGGCAAGAAACAGAAGCTAGGAGTAGAGGTGTATTGAGAGGTGGTTCTGTCGCACCTGCTGCTGATAGGAAAGATTCTCCACTTCCGCATAAGGACGAAAAAAATGAATTATTAAAATCATGTATCCGTACGGGTAATGTTGAACCTTACTTTTCTTTTTTGAAGCAAGAGGTTACAGAGAAAGTTAATTCTATGTACTGGGATTCTTCCATGGCTGGTTCTTTGCCAAGATTAAAAAGATTTATCAAAAGATTACAAATTTCTGATTTTGAGTATATTGCTCGGCCTAGGGCTGGTGATACAAGTGCTTCAGTGCCATTCGGCTTAAGACTAGAATCTGCTTTGCTTGGAAGGGTTGCTACCTTTATAACAGATGGTGTTTGATGCTAAGTGATTTTCTTGTGATACATAACCGTCATTGCGAAGCCCTGCAAGGGCTGTGGCAATCTAATTAAATGAATCAATATTGAAACTAATCACTGGATTGCCACGCAACTGCGTTGCTCGCAAAGACGCTGTGGTGTTGCATTCCATAGAATTAAGAAAAAGATGCCTATAAAGGTATAACACCACAAGGAGGTAGCATATTTTACTTAAAAATTTCTACTTTTCCATCCAACCCCATTAAAAGTGTATGTACCTCTATTCCTGGAAATTTATTTTTAAATATTTCCCTAGCTTTACTAAAGGCTTTTTTATGAGCATTATCTCCATCCTTAAGTGCGTCTTCACCTAGAATTTTCTTATATGCACCGCAACTGCGATGATCTAAAAATATTACCCGTTTAATATCATGAAGTTGTTGAGCTATCTCAACTATGTCAATCAAAGTTTTCCCCCAATGAGCAAGGTTTCCATCTTGCTGTACTAGAGCTAGGGCTGCCCCTGGAATGACTACTTCATCATACTGATCAGTAAGTTCAAAAATATCTTCCATTAATTTAGAGGTCTCATCTCGTAAACGAAAATCAATACAAGAAACAAGTAAAGTTGACGCCTTCTTCATATCAGCAAGGCTATTGCTGCTAATGGGAACCATGATAAATTCTTTCTTCATTTGTTTATCAAAGGAAGATTCAAAACTAGAACAATTACTTAAAAATAAAGTTGCTACCAATGATAAGCTTGTTAATATTTTCTTCGTTAACATATGTTTTCCTATTTAAAAGTTACTTATTACTATTTTATTCTACATATAAATTATTAATATTATTTTAAAATTTTTTTAAATTTTGCAGAACAGAAATTTACATAGCAAGCGAGATGTACTCTTATTAAATTAATTATTTGGTTTATCATGAAACAATATTATTGATATTTATGAATTGGTATGTAAGGCTGAAAAGTATGCCATTTAATCCATTGCATATGTCACTTAGTGGGAGAATCTTTATGAGCAGCATCTTAAAAGTTTTAGTTGTGTCTTTACTAGTTTTAAGGGCAAATTTGCTAACAGCAGCTTGTGAAGAAGTTGATAGTTTAGAAGCGGCCATTGTAGCAGCTTGTGGAGCGTTAAGATGCGCTGATAACCAAGTAATACTTAGGTGCATGGAAACAGAGAATATGCAAGCTTATTTTGATCTTCGTAAAGATCAGATAGTTACACAGGTTAGAGCTTTTATTGATGGATTACTTCCAAGAAATGGTCCCTTTCTTCATGGAAGCGTTGTGGTTGGTGATGATTGGCGGCCAGCAGATCATTCTCGTGATGCTTTTAAGACAGCACTTGGTAGATATATAATATCAGCACGCTTAGGTACTGCTGCTCCGGATTCTAGAGATACTGATTCTCTATCCAGGTTTAAGCAAACGGTTGATGGGGAATTTAGGAAAATAATATGCCGGTACATGGACGCCTTGTTGCCGGTTTGTACAAAAATGCTGCATCATAATGTTCCTATTCCTCACAGTGCTGAGGTTCAGCTACATAAATACACATTTATGGGGGCTGTATGTAAACTTATTAGCGAAGTTGAACCACCTCATGATGTTGCTGATTCATTGGATCTAGCTGCTGCGTAAATATTTAGTATATCACTGTTAATTATTGTTGCAGATTTATTGTGAGTAGCAGATATTATTAGCAAACTGTTCAAAGCTAAGATAGATAATTAATAAAAAAGGAAAAATAATGAAAAAATATATTAGATTAAGTTTAGCAACATTTATTCTGGGCTCTCATATGGTAATAGCTGCGGATATCGATATAGATTTAGGTGTAAGTGCAAGTACAAGTACATCACGTAAAGCTTATTTCTATCTAGATGCTGCAACTGACTTATCTGTAAATCCAGAACCCATTGAATGTTTAGTTAATAGCCTTAGTTCAGCTTTGTGTGAAGATCATACTTCAGAAGCACTTGCAAGAGCTGTGACGGATTTATCCCAAAGGTTTTTAAAAGAAAACACGAAAGAAAATAATACAGTAGTAACTTACGTTCAACCAAGGCTTACTATTAAGTGTACCAGAGAAAATAAGGTTACAAGCTATTACTATACAGTTCAATTTCTTACCCATGAACAATGGTTGGCTAATCAAGACACCAGTCATCTACGTCGCAAATATGGCCAGTCAACGAATAATCTAATTGACTAAAAAGTTGTATACAAGTTAAAATCTTTGGTAACGGGTAATATTTGTATTTAGTAATTTTTAGCATATGACATATATAGGCTTAAACATTATATCTCTATCCCAGATCCTTCTTCTAAGTGGAAATCTGCTCCGCTAGGCGGAGTGTTACATTTTCTCATTTCACTATTCATTTAAGTTAAAGACCAGATAAATAAATCTGTTATTTTAGCTGGTCACAAGTAATGTAAATAAAACTATTTAGGAGTTAAAATGACTTTTGAAAATAAATTGGTAGCAATGGTAAATAAAGACACTGAAATTGGTGTTGCTATGAATGCCGTTGCACACATGACAATAGGTCTTGGTGCACAATTAAATAATGATCTTTTAAGGTTGAATGATTATAGGGATAAAGATGGCAATGTCTATCCTAATATTTCACAAATTCCATTTATTATTTTACGTGGAAAATCTGGTGAAATTAGAAAAGCGATAAAAAGTGCTAAGGAACAAAATGTTAAATATGGTGTTTTCACCAACACAATGACCGGTGGAACTTACCAGGAACAGCTAGATAATACACTTGCAACACCAGAAGAACACTTAATTTATTACGGTGCTGTTTTATTTGGTCCGTGGGAAGTTGTTAGTCAAATTACCAAAAAGTTCTCATTATATAAGTAGGCGCTATAGATGGCTTGTTGTATTATTTTATGCGACTAAGCCATTTTTTAAAAAGTAAATATCTGCAATATAAACTTCATTTTTTTAGTAATTTTGCCTATTATATGAAGCTAACAGGAGAAAGTTATTCATGGCACGAGATTTTTATGAAGTTCTAGGCGTAAAACAAGACGCTAAGGATGACGAAATTAAAAAAGCATACCGTAAATTGGCTATGAAATTTCATCCCGATAAAAATCCGGGTGACAAAAAAGCAGAAGAGAAATTCCGTGAAGCAACTGAAGCTTATGAAGTCTTGCTTGATAGTCAAAAACGAGCAGCATATGACCGCTACGGTCATTCAGCGTTTCAGCAACAACAGCAACAGGGTGGCGGTGGTCATCCAGGGTTTGGCGGCTCGTTTGCGGATATTATTGATGAAATGTTCGGCAATGCCTTTCACGGAGCCGGTAGTGCTCAGGCCAGTCAGGCAGGTGCTGATGTTCGTTATAATTTAGATATTAGTTTAGAGGAAGCTTACCGGGGTAAAAACGCTAAAGTTAAATTTACAACTTTGGTTTGCTGTACAAGTTGTAAGGGTAGTGGGGGTGAGTCAGGATCTAGGCCAGCAAACTGTACTGCGTGTTATGGGCGTGGTAAGACCCGTTATCAACAGGGTTTCTTTACGATAGAACGTACTTGTGCAACCTGTGGTGGTGCTGGGCAAACTATCTCTAAGCCATGTCGCCCGTGTAATGGTAGTGGTCGTGCGCGTAAAGAAAAAAACTTAGAGGTTAAAATTCCAGCTGGTGTTGACGGGGGTACGCGAATTCGTGTTACTCACGAAGGTGAGGCTGGTTTGCGAGGTGCCCCAAGTGGTGATTTGTATGTATTTTTGAACATCAAACCGCATAATTTATTTAAACGTCAGGGACCAGATATTTTATGTAAAGTACCAATTCAAATGGTAGCTGCAGCTATTGGCGGAGAAATTGAAGTACCTACTATTGATGGCAGCCAAGCTAATGTAAAAATTCCTGCGGGAACTCAAGCCGGGCAGCAATTTCGCTTAAAAGGCAAAGGTATGAGTGTATTACGTACTACTGGTCGCGGTGATATGATCATAGAGGCCGAGGTTGAAACGCCGGTAAGTCTAAGCAAAAAACAACGGGAACTTTTGGAAGAATTTGCTCAGCTTGGTAAAGGTGAAAAAAATAGTCCAGAGTCACAAGGTTTTTTTGCAAAAGTTAAAGATTTTTTTGACGATATAAGTAAGTGATAATTCATCGTTGGTGAAACTGCACCAACGAATATTTGTCTGTCATCTTGCTAGTATTTGCCCATTAATAAGGGGCATTTTGTTAACTAATTGTTAATTTTTGACTAAGCATACTGTGTTACAGAAACGATACTCTGGAACACCTTATGCGTACTTTAAAAATTGCTTGCTTTCTTTTTGCAAGTGCAATTATAAGCGTTAAAGCATCTGATACTAAACCGCCAATTTTTCTTGAAGATCAATCTGTTCCTAGAAAATATAGTTGTTTGAATGAGAGATATCGAGATTTTGGCTCTATAGTTTCAGACCATTGTCGTGAAAATAGTCGACCATATTGGTTATTATCTTTAGATGGTGGCGGGGTGCGCGCGTTGATGCATTTGCTTTCATTGGAAAGATTAGAGAATATTACAGGAAAGCCAATATCAGATTTGGTTGATGGTATTTCTGGTACTTCTTCTGGTGGAGTTTTGGCATGCTTGCTAACAATGCGAGATCCTAAGACATTACGCCCAGTATATTCTGCTAAATTTTTGCTTGATATGATGTTGCCAACTAGAGATAAGATGTTCGTTAGAAGGTGGAGTTCATTGTGGGGATTGCTAGGCCCACGTTATAGATCAGGGCCACTTGAAAGATATTTGGGCGGTTTATTAATGGATGACAAATTCAAATCGCGATCGTTGCCTGTAGTTTTGGTTGCACACGATTTAAATTCTTATTCGGAAAAGTTGATATCAACTACTGATGCTCCTGATTTTCGCACAAAAGATTTAGCTGTCGCTATTTCAGCTGCACCAACCTACTTTGAGCCAAAAGTTCTTAGGTCTATTAGTTTGCCACAAGTAAACCATTTTTTAATGGATGGCGCTACGGTAATGGATAATCCAGTACTTGCTGGAGTTAATCTATTACAGGAACGCCACAATGTCACTTTAAAAAATATAAACGTGTTATCATTTGGTACTGGGGTTGATAGTACAACTCATTCCAGTGAAGGTTTGATTCATAGTGGTTTTTTGGGGTGGGGAAGAAAAATTGTTGGTATTTGCAGAGAAGGGCAGCTAAGCACTACTGATAGCTTGGCAAGATTTTATTTAAAAGATAGGTATCATCGTTTCCAGCCACTGCTAGGTGAAGGCAATTTGCATTTGGTTGATACATCAGATGAATATCTTCATTTGTTAAGAAGGTCTCATTTAAAAATGCTGGAAGATAAAAATGAAGAGATTATAAGAATAGCTGGCTCTCTTATGGATTTGGCAAAGGTTAAGAAAAGTCGAATGCCTGCCATAATAAGGCCATCTGTGCCAACGCTTAATCCTGTTGCAAAACGTAGTTTTTCTACTTTGTCTGCTGGAAGGTATTTCTCTCCGCAAAGCTTTCAATTGTTAAGAAGATTTTGTTTTAGAAGATAACGAAAACTGAAATTACTATTCGGCGCTCTATAGCAAGACCCATATAGAATGGTGACGTCATGCCGAACTTGTTTCGGCATCTATTGGCCAGATCCTGAAATAAATTCAGGATGACTAGAACATTAACCATGACCTATTTTATAGGGGTCTAGCTATATTATAGAGGCGTCTAATTTTTTTAATATTAAACATAAACTTTCTCTTTGTTAACTAATTATTAATTTAAAGAACTACCTGTTGTTGTTGAAAGACAATATGAGGGTGCAATAATGCGCATATTAAAATTTAAATATTTATTTTTGATTACTTGTTTTATGGCTATTAACGCTACAAACACCGAGTATTTAAAGCAACTTGATATGGAATCATCTAAAAATGTCAGTCACGCTAGCTTAACTGAAAGATGTGGTCAACTTAATGAATCTATGGCAAATGCCAGTTGCGCGAATGGTACGCGACCATATTGGTTACTTTCTTTGGATGGTGGTGGCATTCGTGGCCTTATGCATTTGTATGCATTAGTTAAATTAGAGGAGATTACACAAAAGTCAGTAATTGATTTGTTTGACGGTGTTGCTGGCACTTCAATCGGTGGTGTTATTGCTTGTTTACTGACTCTGCCAAATCCAGAGTTTCCAACGCGTTCTCTTTATTCCGCAAGGGATGTGTTAGAAATAATGCTTGAAAATAAAGATGAGATGGTTGTTACAAATTGGGAATCGCTTGGGGGAATTTTAGGTACCCACTACAAAACCGCACCTGTAAAAAATTTTCTTGAAAAAATATTGAGAAAAAATAGCTTTAAAAATCGTTTGCTACCAACAGTTTTGATAACCCATGATTTGCATTCATATTCTGAGCGGCTTATCTCAACAACTGATTCTCAAGATTTTTATACAAAGGATGTGGCAATGGCAACATGTGCTGCACCAACATATTGCGAACCTCAATATGTAAGCACCATTGATTCTTCAAATGAATATCTATTAAGCGATGGCGGCACAGCTATGAATAATCCTGTTCTTGCTGGTATTGCTTTAATTCAACAGCACTATGGCGCTTCTATGGATGATATATGTGCAGTTTCATTTGGTACTGGTGTAGTCGGTGAAAGGCATAACGGAGATTTTTTACGTAGTGGTGGGTGCTTTGATTGGGCTTGTGAAATAGCTGATTTGTGTATAGATGGCCAGCTAAGCGTTATAGAGAGCACGGCTAAGTTATATTTAGGCAATCGCTACTATAGGTTTAATCCATATTTAGGAAAAGGTAATGTGCGTCTTGATGATGTGTCAGAGCGATACATACGAACATTAAGGAATGCTAGCTCGCAAATGCTTGATGCTAATAATAAGTTTTCTGTAATCGCTGCTGCGTTACAAATTGATGCGAACAATGACGCAGAACTTAAAAAGGAAGAAAGGTCTGTTGGAATGCAGCAGCAAAATGTGGAGAAAAACGTGTTGCCACCAAGTGTTGCTTGTTCAGATGCACCTGTTGTTGCCGAGTGGTCGTGTTGGAATACCTTTAAAGGGTGGTTAGCTGATCTTTGTGGCTAGATATAGCCAAAAATTATATAAATGGGTGTGCAAGTTTTAATTTAACCTACACAACGATAACCGACGTCCTGCGGCCCAGGCCCATAAATATCTACACAAATTTTACAAGAGATCTTCTACATAGACGTACCGCGGTTAAACCGTGGTACGTCTATGTGCCAATTCATATCTAGAAAGTGCACTTGTGTAGATACTTATGGATCAAGTCGTAGGGAAACTGAGAAGTAGCCCACGTTTTTGCATCGGTCTAATCCCGAATTAGGTCCCTAAAAATTACTTACATAAATTAACTATTTATTAACTTTTGTATTGCAACCTACAGAAGTAAATAAATTTTTTTTATGAAGGATCTATGAAAATGAAATTAAAATTGATGATTTTAACGCTGGCGTTATTTAATTTTGTAACCGCTACAGGTGGCGATGCTACTGCTACTGTGGATGATTTACTTGGTAGCGTGCGTTCGCAGCCAGCAGCAGCAAAAACTAAAGAAGAAAAAGGGAAAGACCTCGTGCAAACTGATAGAGAGAAACTATGTAAGATTGGAAAAGATTGCGCTACTTTAGGTGCAAGTTTATATGGTTTCGGAGTTCGCGGTGCTGCAAGGGAAATTAAGTATGCTGTCGACTGTGCATTAAGCGAAGAGAATTTGGAAAAGGCAGGTCGCTTTTGTACTGCAGGTAGAGATAAAGCCTATGGCATATGCTCTACAGTTGCTAGAACTGTTCCTAAGTATGCATTAGCAACAGCAGTGGCACTTTTTGCTGATGCAGTTACTTTTGAAATATTTTTTGAGTCGGCTACTTTGGCAGCGTTAACTGGTGGCACATTGTGTTATGTTGCATCACGTTTTAATCCATTCTGTTCAAAAAAGCCAGTTAGAGACGTAAGAGTTGAGCGGCTTCAAGAAGAATTAGGGGCGTTGTGTGCGTTGAAAGCCTGTCTTGAAAAAGCTTCTTATCCTCAAGGAGATGCTGGTGGAGTTAAGAAGAGAGAAGGTCTTACTACAGTAGATGAAGCATCTGGTTCAGATGATGATGATGGTGCTAATGCTTCAGGTGAGGAAGATGATACTGCAGCAGCAAAAGCAAAAGCAGCTCCAGGTCTTGTTGTGGTTAAAGAAAAGGTTGAATCTGATAAGGATCATACTCATGGATCTGACGTTTCAGCTGGTGGTGGTGAACATGATCATGATGGTTTACAAGATGGAACTCAGAAGAAACCTCAAGCGTTAGAAACGCTTAGCAATTTACAAAAACAAAGACATGATGCGATGATGGCAACTATCCAAAATGCAAGATAAAGATAAATAAAAATAACTAATTACTAAAGAATATAGCCAAACAACATTAAAAAGATTATGGATCCCCGCCTACGCGGGGATGACAATAGAGTGGCGAAATACTACCATTTCCTTTGTCATTCCCGTGAAAACTGGAATCCATTTTCTTCCTTATTTTACGTGTATTTATCTATGACTACTAATTAATATAATCGTCAAACGCAACATGTTTGGCGATTAATTATATCCAGATCTTTAAAAATATTCCAAAAATTACAAATAAAAATACAATAATTAATAATTTATTAATTAATTTTTTGTATTCTATATCATGGGTGTGTTTTTAAATGGTATTTTTTATGATATTAATTCGCTTAATACTGATGATAGTAACACTTAACTTACTTAGTGCTTCCACTCCTAATCATATTCAACAATATTTAAATGAAGAAAATATTGCTCGCGCCCATTCCTGTAATTTAAAAATTGACAAGCTTATTGTATATAGAGATTGTTTTGACGCAGGTGGTAATTTGTTGCTGCAAGCTGCCTTAGCTTGCTTTGCTATTGGAAATGCTGATTGGTTTAAGTCCTCTTCATTTGGCTCAATAAATTTGACATTTTTCGGTTCTGTGGCTGCAGTTACTCAGGCTGGTTGTTTTACAATAGCTAAATTTTTTGATAGAGAAATAACAAAATATGAAGTGCTAGTTAAAGAGTTGTTGGGAGATCAAGATACTCCACATACAGTCGAGGTTTTAAATGCAGCTAAGCTAAAATCTGCTTAAGATGCATAAAATTTTATGTATATTTAAGAAATTATAAAATTTTTTTATGTAATATTAAATAGATATAATTTATTACGAAGATTTTATGAGATTTAAATTGAAATATTTAATATTGCTATTTGCAATGTTTACTGTAGTAAGAGCAGCTGATGATAAAGCAATGGATGACGAAGATATTACAGTAAGGGTTATTGGAAAAAATGTGATGGATGCGAAGTGTGTAAGTTCGCATCCTCTTAATGATGAGGATAGAGATTCTCAAAAACGTATGGTTTCTAAGTTTTATAAAGCCATTGCTAGAGATGTATTATCAAAACTTAGCACAGGCTTATTTTACTTAGGGACAGCGTTGATAGCTGGCTCTGCTTTTGATTATGCCTGTATAAATGCAGATTTGCTTGCTGGTGTGTTTTCAGTTGGGGTAGGCATGATGGCTAATTCCCTGATTATGACAAATTATCTTATTTCTTTAAGCTACATCCCAGAATATGCAAAACTAGTGATACCAGCTGGGGTATCATGCTTTGCTCTTAAGTACCTTATTGATACGAAAATTTTGGTGAATCAGATGCTGAACCAAGATAATGAAAAAGAAGAGTAATTAACGCAGTGTGCAAGTTTTTTTAAAAATCTTTGATTTACCCAACTTAGTGTATTTCGACGTCCCGCGGCCCAGACCGCGGGAGCCAGTTAGATCATTTCATTGTTTAATCACGACATAATTTATTCTTTTTTGGTTTTTTGTGTCAATGTACCAGATAACCATTGGATCCCGCGGTCTGGGCCATAAGTATCTACACATCTTTTATTTACCTTGCGGCCCAGTTAAACAGTACTGTTTAAGCATGCCAAAGCCCGTCTCTGCGAGGACCCCAGCAAAGATTGGGGGACGCGGCAGTCCAGTTAAACTAATCAATATGAAGTTAATCACTGGATCACCACGCTCCTACGGAGCTCGTGATGACGGAAGGTCAGCTCTATCTATAGCTTTTGTGTATAAATCATTTATTCAAAAGATGTGTAGATACTTATGGGTCTGGGCCGCGGGACGTCGGTTATCGTTGTGGAGATTAAATTAAAACTTGCACACTGCGTTAATTAAAAATTTTTGAGATATCCCAATAGAATTAAATGACGCTAGAAGTGAGCACATATACTTCTAGCGGCTTAAGCAGAGTAATATCAAAAAATAACACGTATTGAATAAAAAGTTTGAATTCTGTATTTTTTGTGAAATATAGTTTGAATACAAATGATTCATATGGTAGCATTCATCAAAAATTTGAATGTATGCTTATGTGGTTTTTTGTTTACTTTTTAATTTTTGCCCAGTGCTGTTTTGCTGCAGATCCTGAGGATAATGGTCTTCCGGATCATGTGATCTTAAGGAGGGTTCCTAGTTACGGTTGCGCGAGTACTTTAAGTGCATGCGTTAAAAAGGTTGTAAGTCGTGGCCAAACAGTGGGCGTACTTGATTTTGATGAGCTTTTAGTTAAGTGGCATATAACCAACCAAACAAGTGGTGCAGGAAGAACAGTTGCTACAAAGCTTGGTGAACGACTTGACGGATTATTTACAGATTCTGAGTTCCGTGAGAATTTGCATGGTTTGTTAATAGTAACTGCGCGTCTTGCTAGACCAGTTGATGGGAGGAATATTAAAAAAAGAGTTTCTGATAAAGAGCTTGACGAGCACAGAAGCACAGTTATGGAAACTACAAATGCAGAGTTGGAAATATGTTTGCCAAACATTGCTAAATTTTTACGTTCCAAGGCTAATTTTGGCGGTGGATTACCTGATAGATTAAGGCATGAAGAAGAAGCGGAATATAGAAGAAACGGGTATACTCAGCATAAACAATAATACTACCTTCAGGAGCCTCTTCCATAGTTTTTAAGATTACGTATGGTTTCCAAAGCCAATAACCTGCGCCAAATTTGTCATCTAAAATCGCTTTGTTTTTCTCGTAAAAATCTTTATCAATATGAGATCTTCTGTAATTAAAGGTGAAATCAAAACCGCGATTAAGTGCTGATTGAGCTAAGGAATTTTGGTTTTGAAAAAATACTTCGTTACCTGCAGCGTAAGAAATTAGGTAAACACCTTTACTGTATAGTTTTTCTTTTGCATTAAAATCTGGATTGGTAATAGGGTCTAGCGAGCGTGTTGAAATATCAAAAAGGTAGTAGTTAAGCTGTAGGCAGCCGTAGCATATAGCAAAAACAATTAGTATGTTTTTAAGAATTTTTTTCATAACAACAAGCCCTGTGTAAAATTATAACCGTTTTTTACTACCTTACGTTAGTATGGATTCCCGCCTAGGCGGGAATCCATTACACTTTACAATAACTTAGCTATACAATAATCTCTCTTTCAATTTTGTAAACGCTTTAGTGCGGTGTGAAGTTTGAGATTTTTCTAACTTTGTCATTTCACCGTAAGTGCGGGGTTCGCCATCTGGAATAAAAATAGGGTCATAGCCAAAACCTAAGTTGCCTCGTTCTGGCCAAGTGATAGAACCATGAGACTTTCCTTCAAAAGTTATTTCATCACCATTGGACCAAACTACTGCCAGCACACAAACAAAATGGGCATTGCGTGGTTTGTCTTCTAGTAAATCAATCACTTTTTTATTAGCTAGGTGCTGGTTTTTTTCAAGCCCTGCCCAGCGTGCAGAATATACGCCAGGTTGTCCATTAAGCGCTGGAACCACTAATCCAGAATCATCGGCCAGGGCAATTAATCCTGTTTTAGAAGAAACAAAACGCGCCTTTAATAGGGCATTCCCTGCAAAAGTATCTTCAGTTTCTTCAGGCTCTTCTAAGCCTAAGTTTCCTGAGCTATCAAACAGAAGATCATAATCCGAAAGAAGCGCAGATATTTCGCGCAACTTTCCTGGATTATGGCTTGCTATTACCAGTTTATCTCCGGCTTTAAGCTTCATAATTATGCTGCTAATGCAGTTTGTGGCTCCATAAATTTCATACCTAAATCATGGGCAACAGCTTCGTGTACTATATGACCTTTATAAACATTGAGGCCATTTAGTAAGTGTTTATCATCAAGAAGTGCTTGTTTATAACCTTTATTAGCAAAAGCCATAACAAATGGCAATGTTGCGTTATTAAGTGCAAAAGTTGATGTTCTTGCTACTGCACCTGGCATATTAGTTACGCAATAGTGCAAAATGCCATCTTCCAGGTAGTAAGGGTCGGCGTGGGTAGTAGGGCGACTAGTTTCAAAACATCCACCTTGGTCAATTGCCACGTCAACTAAAACGCTGCCTGGCTTCATAGATTTTAACATGGCTTTGGTTACTAATTTTGGTGCAGAAGAACCAACTACTAATACAGCACCAATTACTAAATCAGCTTTAGAAATTAGTTTTTCAATCATTGCTTGGGTTGAAAAAGCAGTTTTTAAACGGCCTTCAAACATCCAGTCTAATTCGTTTAAGCGTTTAAGATTACGGTCAACAATGGTTACATCAGAACCTAATGCCGCAGCCATACGTGCAGCATTGGCACCTACAACACCACCACCAAGTACAACAACTCTAGCTGGAGCTACACCAGCAACACCACCTAGCAAAATACCGGCGCCGCCTTGGCTTTTTTCAAGCATCCATGCGCCAACTTGCACAGACATACGGCCTGCAACTTCGCTCATTGGGGCTAGAAGAGGTAGTCCGCCGCGTTCATCAGTCACTGTTTCATAAGCAATTGCTATACATTTGGAGTCAGCCAATCCTTTTGCTTGTTTTGGATCTGGGGCCAAATGCAGATATGTAAATAAAATTTGGTCTGGACGAAGCAAGCTGTACTCACTAGTTTGTGGTTCCTTAACTTTAACAATCATTTCTGCCTTATCAAAAACTTCCTTAGCAGTTTTTAAAACAGTCGCTCCAGAATTTTGGTATTGCTCATCTGTTAGGCCAACACCCATACCAGCATTAGTTTCAACCACCACCTGGTGGCCAGCATTAACTAATTCTTTAACCGCTAAGGTTGTTAATCCTACGCGATATTCGTGGTTTTTTATTTCTTTTGGAACTCCAATGATCATTTATTCGCTAACTTAAAAAACAATGCTCATTTAATAGCCGTTTACCATGCAAATAGCAATACCGGCCTAAAAGATTGTTTGCTAATTATTTTTAGTATTCTGTTTGGATGTTTCGCATTCAAAGATATTTTAAAAATTACTTGATTGGATGTTTTTTTTTGTGTGCTAGGTAATGTGTATTAGTGCTAAAAATTAGATTTGATTATGATAAAAAGATTATTGCATATTTTTTTAAGTGTTTGTTATGTTTTTGCTGGTGAAAGACCTTCACCAATAGAAAGTACAGGTACAGCTTGTGTAGCTAAAGGCCGCGTAGTTCTAAATATGAACTCTTGCACTAAAGTAAAAGATAGTAATGCGTGTGTGGCTACAGGTACAGCTTGTGTAGCTAAGAATACACCAGATCTCGTTGTTTTAAAGAATCCATGGTCTGATATGGGGTTATCGCCATGCTCTATGCACCAAAGTCCTCCATTATATATGGTTACCTTGCCACATGGACAAAAAATTATTCTTTTGGGAACTACTCATAATTTTCCACTAGCATGTATGCTGCCTTATGGTTTGGCGCAAGATTTGATTGAACAGTCTTCTTTTACGTTTAATGAAATTTTTGGGGAACTATTTAAAGGTGGTCGTAGTAAAGTTGACAGTCATTTTTGTTTGGCTAGTCTGCCTGATTTTTGCTACACGAGTGAGGCCTACAGAGAAAAAATAAAAGCTGGTATAAGAGCCTGTTATGAACCGTTTTTTGTAGAGCTACCTCCTGAATATCTTGAATCAGAAGTTGATAAATACATAGCCAGTATTTTTGATGAAAATGGAAAATGGTACGAAAAAGCAGGTATTGTCCTTCGAAAAATAAGTAAAGATAAAGAAAGCCATAAAAAGGAAGATTACGAAGAAGGCAAAAATGAAGATCCACTGCTAACACATCTTGTAATAAAGGTAAACGGCCTTGAAATCGAAGTGCCAATAGGTAAAGAAGAGCTTCATCCTGCTGCACTATTATTGCGAGTAGCTCCATATCCATTGCCTTTATGTGGTGGTATGGATCAGCATTTAGTTCGCATTTCGGTAAATGCAGGTAAACCATTTTTTGCTTTAGAGCAGGAACGTGAGCGATGGGGGCAAGAGCAGGTGAAATACTTAAGGGGTGAGATAGAGAATTTAGTTATAGGCATGTTTAAGTGGCATATTGATCAGCTTAAACAACAAGATCCCAATGTAAATGATTCTCCTGCTTTTTATAAAGCCTTTTATTCTGATGAACTTCCAGATGATAAATCTCCAGGGCTTCTTGAAAGAAATAATTTATGGATTCTAAGGATTATGGAGTTAAAAGAAAGGGATTTTAAGCTTGCGTTTGGGTACGTAGGTAGAGGTCATTTAAAGGATTTGTTCAAAAAACTTGAGGATTTGAAGGGTAAGAACGTAGAGAGACTTTCATTGGCGGATCTAGCTGAAATATTGCTTGATGAACCTGCTATATTGCAAGAGCATGCAAGATTTAAAGCAATTTATAGGCACTTGTAGTTTTAAGATTTGCCATTTATGCTGTTCCCATGATTATTGGTCATACATCAGTTTATCAAACGTTAGAGTCTGCTATTGAAAAGCAGCATCACCATGGTTTTTTATTGGCTGGCCCTAAAGGGATTGGCAAAGCAACATTAGCAAAAACTATTGCAATTGCAGCATTAGCAAAGGCTAGCAACCAACCTTTTAATATAGTTGAACGGCAGTGTTTAAGTGGTGCTTACCCAAATTACATCTACATTACCAAATTGGTAGATGATGATGGCAAAACAAAAAACGATATTACAGTTGAGCAAATACGTAATTTATTAAATCGTTTAAAATTGAAAGCTGCTTTTGACGCGCCTAGGTTTGTGATTATTGATGCCATAGATAATTTGAACAGGCAGGCGTCTAACGCTTTATTAAAAATGCTAGAAGAACCGCCCTTAAATACTTTTTTCCTAAATATTTGCCACCAAGTTAGCGGCCTATTACCGACAATTCGTTCCCGATGCTTGATGTTAAACTTTAAAGCCTTAAATGATGTTGATTTTGCTGGTGTAGTGGCTCAATCGGGGAATGTGGAATTTTCTAAGGCGATAGCTAAGATAGCAAATGGTTCGCCTGGGAAATACTTAGCAATTGAAAAAGCAGGGGGGGCAGAATTACTTAAAAATATTGAAAATCTTTTAAAGATAACAAACTTAAGTGATTTAAAAACAGCAGCACAAGAAATTTTAAAAAGTATAGATGATGCTTTTGTTTTAGAGATATTGCATCAAGTACTTTATCAAAAAGCTATGGCTCAACCAAGTGTTTATGCTAATTCAGCTCAGGCAGTAGAGCATTTTTTTAGGTTTACCCAAGCAACCTATATAGATGCAGCGCAACGCATTTGTGCAGCTGTCTTGCTGGCGCAAAATCCTAGTCAACAGCAGCTTATTTATGGTTAATGCTTTTGGAGTATTTATTGCGGGCGGATTAGGCTGTTTAAGCCGTTATTTACTTGGATTGTGGATTTTGCCGGCGATGGGTTTTTCAATTGCTACATTGCTAGTTAATGTTTTTGGGGGATTCTTAGCTGGTGTTGTTGCATCGAAATATCCGCAATTTAAACCCATATTACTTACCGGCTTCTTAGGTGGTTTTACAACTTTTTCTGCCTTTTCGTTGGAGTGTTTAAGTCTTATACAAAACCAGCAAATTTTTGCTGCATTATCTTACATATTAATAAGTGTTGTTTTAAGCATTACAGCTGCCTGGGTTGGTTGCACAATTTCTGTGTAGTTTTTGATAGTTTTCGGTTAAGTCAGTTAAGAGTTTTTATGGGGATTTAAATTGATCTCCTCTTCTAAATATTGACTTCTGTTTTTTTTTGTATTATAGAGCAAAGAGTTGGCTAATTTTTTTGTAATAATCATGAAATTTGTTTTTCTATTTTTTGTAATACTTGGCGCTTATGCAGCTCAAGAAATTCCGACTGTAGGCAATGTTATTGCTGATTTTAATTCACGTGCTATTGTCACATGTGGAGAAATGACTATTCCCTATCAGCATGATCCCTTGTCTCAAGGTATACCTGTTTTTCAAGGTGAAAGAGCTGTTGTGAAACCTGGTGAAGCTACATTTATTTGTACTGGTGGTATTTCAACCTGTCAGGTTGTTGTTGTGGGCAATAAAAAAGGCAAAATGCTAATGGAACATATTGATCAATTTTTTAAGCCTGAAGGCATCGCTGATCTTTTAGCATATTTTAGAGAAGATACAACTGCTACAGCAGCTGGCGCTAAAGGTGATGGCGTTAGCAAAGTTGAGTCAACACTTAGTGCATATATAATTATTAATAAGAATTTTTTTGATTGCCGTGGTGAAGATGATTTTCGTAGTGCTTATCACTGCGGTATTGAGCATCGTCTAAAACAATTATCAAGAGCATTCGAAAAGAGTGGCATTCGTCCCGAAATATTAAGATTATCTTCTTCAACAGATTTATCTGAAATTTTTAGAAAATACTTAAAAGATGATCAAGAGTATGCGGGGATTCCTGATTTGAGGTTAAGTTCAATATTTAAACGATTCTCAGATGACGTAACTGCTGGTATTTGCGTTAATGTTGCAACAGGAGAGATAGCGTGGTGGTCGCTTCCTTTAACTAGAGTATATACAGTTAATCCTGGGAAAGTAGCATGGTATTATAGATTAAGAGCAGAGAGTCAAAAGGCATATATGGGACGGTTAGCTTTAATGATGGTTGGTGCTAGTTCATCTGCTCAATAAGACTAAACTTTTCTTGTACTTTATAAATCTGGGTTTTAATAAAATCACTGTAAAAGTTAAAAGGAATTTTTATGGAGGTTTTTTTCTTAAATGGAATACTGTGACCTCTACGTGATTTTGGAATTGTTGGTTATGTAATTTTCGCTTAAGTCTTGAGCGAATTTTTGCTATGGTCTTTATAATATACTTTTAATTCGTTACAGATGTTGCGCTATTTATTTGCTCTTTTATGCTTAAGCATAAGCTTACACTTACACGCAGGTTTAAAAATTGAAATCACTAAAGGTGATGTTCAGCCTGATCCAATTGCAATTGTTGATTTTTATAATCCAGATGGTCTTGATGATCTAGGTGAAAGTATTGCTAAGGTTCTAACAAATGACTTAGAGGCCTCCGGTCTATTTGTGGCAATTGGAAAATCAGCATTTTTGCAAGCGGCAGATTCCCTTGTAAAAGATGGTCCAAAAATGAGTAATTGGCGCCCACTAAAAGCAAGATTTCTTGTTTATGGAGATGTTAAAAGTATCGGTTCAGGTAAAATTTCATTGAGTTTTCGCTTGTTTGATGTCGTGACTGGCCAGCAAATGCTTGGGTTTGCTTTTGATGGTGAACAAAAAAATTGGCGGCGTATGACGCACATTATGGCGGATAAAATTTACGGGCGTACTACCGGTGAAACTGGGGTGTTTGACTCTAAGATTGCCTTTGTAGAAAGTATGAATAATAACCGTAAAGACCCAAAAAACCGTCTAATGATTATGGATTGGGATGGTCATAATCCACAAGCCTTAACAGACGGTTCTCAGCTAGTATTAACTCCACGAATTTCACCTGATGCTCAAAAGGTAGCATACCTTGCTTATAGCAAAGATAAGTTACGCATTTATGTAATGGATTTAAAAACAAAAGCAACTAAGGAGATGGGGCATTTCCCAGGCATGACTATTGCTCCAAGGTTTTCACCAGATAGTAAGTCTATTGTTTTCAGTTTTGAAAAAGCAGGTTGTAGTGCAATTTATGTAATGGAGTTAGCTTCTGGTAAAGTTACTCAGTTAACTGAACATACTTGCATTGATACTTCACCATCTTTCTCTCCTGATGGTACGCAAATTGTGTTTGTTTCTGATCGTGATGGTAATGGGAAAAGTATACCGGATTTGTTTGTTATGGATAGTGATGGTAGTAACGTTAAACGAATTAGTTTTAGTAAAAATAGAGCAAAATACTTTCAACCGGTTTGGTCACCACGTAGCGATTTAATTGCTTTTACAAAGCAAACTGAGGGAACTTTTTATATTGGAGTAATTTCTCCAGATGGTAGTGGTGAGCGCTTGATTGCTAATGGTTATTTGGTTGAAAGCCCTACATGGTCACCAAATGGTCGATACATTATGTATACCCGTGAAGCAAGTATTCGTGATAAAAGCCAGATTGATATGATAGATTTAACGGGGCGTAACCGACGTAGGATTCCAACCCAAAAGGGAGCTACTGATGGCTCTTGGTCACCATTGCTGACACCAATTATGGGGCAGTAATTTATAAAATAGTTAACAAATAGTTAACAACACCTTGTTTATAGTAAAAATAAACTTTGGTTTTCCTAAGTAATAGCTATTGAATATCATTCAAACATATTTTAGCATTATAGAGGAAATTCAAATTTTATTTATAACCAATGATTAAAAAAACATTTTTGGCACTACTGTTTGGAATTAGTGTGATTAGCTTTGCTGCAAATGATTCAGCTGCTTCAGTCGAAAAATCAGAGCTGGCAAATAGATTGGAATCTTTACAACAAAGCACCAAAAAACTTCAAGAAAGCGTTACAGCAAAAAAAGTTAGTGATATGAAGTTTAAGGTGCAGCTAGTTATGCTAACCTCCGATTTAAAACGGGCAACTGCATCCTTTAACTACGCTAAATCACTAAAATTTATACAAATTGCTTTGCATAAAGAAGCTAGTGAACACAGGACTTTGGCTGATTTTCTACCTGCATCACTTACCAGCAATCTAAGCCCAGATAGAAAAAAAACAGTTACTGAAGCTGTTGAATCATATTTCTCAGGTAAAAGAGATGCGGAAAAAAATACTAAGAAACAAGAGCTATATAAGGTTAATGAGCTAACGGATGATTCATTAGTGGTAAAAGGAGTGAAGGTAGCTCAAGAATTATTAAATAATGGTAATTTGGAAGACGCATTATTTTTGTGTAAATTAGTAGCTGATCATTATGTCACAAGAGCAAATGCAAGTGAGCATGAAGCAAAAACAACCACTCAAAAAGATCTTAATGAAGAAGAGACTAGCTTGGGTAAAATGTTGCCAGTTTTAGAGACTAATTGTAAGGAGCTAGAAAAACATCTTTCTGAAATTGCTTAAGATAATTACAAAACATAAGCATCCTCTTGATTTTTAGGGGGATGCCACATTCAAGTTCGAAGTGCAACACGGTGTAAATTTTCATTAAAGGCCTCAAGAGGAGTTAACCATCCCAAAGATTTTCTGGGTGTTGTATTGTAATTTTCCATGACTTCATCAAATTCCTCTTGTTTCATATTTTTCACATCT
>CAMASM010000021.1 GCA_945860985.1 Candidatus Finniella inopinata | reverse complement strand
CATCATCATCATCTTCTGGGTTACTAGCATCGTCGTCATCGCCTTCAGAATCAGCATCATCAGCGTCATCGTCTACTTCTTCTGTATCATCTCCACTGTCGTCATCATCTGAGGCATATAACGTTAAGTTACTACCAGAACAAAGGAGGCCAATTAGAATGTAATAAAATATTTTCATAATTTTTTAAATACTTATCTGTAATTCAATTATGCGAAATAAAAATTAATAAAAGGTTTATTTAGCTTGAATTAGAAGTGTTTTTATAATTTAGTACAAATTATTCTGCACTCTCTTCTTCTTCTTCAGCATCTCCACTGGCCCCGTCACCTTGCTCTTCAACCTCTTCTTCAGGTTCGCTTGCATCGCCGCTGCTATCATCTTGTTCAGTACCGCTGTCATCATCCGCATAAATTGAATTTGTTAGCGTGTTGAAGCTTAGTAAAAACGCTAGAGTGAACCATTGAAATAATTTCATATATGTATCCTTCTTCGATTATTTTGTTTAGTATATTGCGAAATAGTTAAAAAAGAATTTACAAGCATGAATAAAGCTCCCATTGAAGTTACTTTAGAAGCTAACAAGACTTATTATTGGTGTACTTGTGGTTTAAGTGTTAATCAGCCATTTTGTGATGGTGCTCATAAAGGTAGCGGTAAAAAGTCTATGCAGTTTTCTGAAGAAACAACTCAGAAAAAATTTCTATGCACTTGTAAAAGTACTAAGACCCCACCTTATTGTGATGGTAGTCATAACCAGTAATACACCCTTCACATTTCAAGCCTTGGGTTCGTTGATCATCGCAATCTTTGGTCCTCATGTACAAAAAGGTACATTCCGGGCCACAGATCTCGATCGGCCTGCCCAACTCTTGAAATCTTTTGGGTATATTGCTATTTTGAATAAGAAAATATTAGAATTTTGTGTAATTTTTTCAAAAAAAACAAAATATCCTCTTGGTTCAATTTGCCATACGCGGTAAAGTTACTACATGTACATAAACTTTTTTGATTAAATATGCCAAAAACAAACTTAGTATCCGATGAATTAGAACTACGTCCTCGTATTAGCGTTATAGGTATAGGTGGGGCCGGTGGTAACGCGGTTAACAACATGATTAGGGCTAAGTTAGAAGGCGTAGAATTTCTTGTTGCTAATACTGATGCGCAGTCGTTGACCCAATCTTTAGTTCCTAAAGAACGCCGTATACAGCTTGGTCTGAATGTTACTCAAGGCCTGGGAGCTGGTTCAAAGCCAGATGTTGGTCGTGCATCTGCTGAAGAGTCAATGGAAGAAGTTCTTGATATCATAAAAGGCAGTAATATGTTGTTCATCACCGCTGGTATGGGTGGTGGAACAGGAAGTGGTGCTGCTCCAGTTATAGCGCGTGCAGCGCGTGAGATGGGTATACTAACCGTTGGTGTAGTGACCAAGCCTTTTAATTTTGAAGGGTCTCATCGTACTAGAACGGCTGATGGGGCTATTGATGAGTTGCAACAATATGTTGATACCCTGATTATTATTCCTAACCAAAATCTGTTCAGGTTGGCAAATGAGCGCACAACCTTTGCTGATGCATTCAAAATGGCTGATGACGTACTTTATTCTGGCGTGCGAGGCGTTACGGATTTGATGATTATGCCAGGACTAATAAATCTGGACTTTGCCGATATTCGTGCTGTAATGGCTGAAATGGGTAAAGCAATGATGGGTACAGGTGAAGCTGAAGGAGAAAGAAGGGCGCTTGATTCTGCAGAAGCAGCGATTTCTAATCCATTGTTGGACGATGTTTCAATGAAAGGTGCAAGGGGTGTACTAATCAATATTACCGGTGGTTACGATATGACTTTGTATGAAGTTGATGAAGCAGCCAACCGTATTCGTGAAGATGTTGATGGGGAAGCAAATATTATATTTGGTTCTACTTTTGATGAACGTCTAAACGGAAGAATGCGTGTTTCTGTTGTTGCGACAGGTATTGGTGGGGCAGCTCTACGTGGTGGACAAGCAACTGCGTCTGCTCCTGTTCATCAACAACTATCAAGTAATGATTTTGGCGCGACACGTCCGTCTATTGGTAGTAATATTTTTTCAACCTTTTCTGGGTTTAATAAGAGTCCACAAAGTGCAACACAAGCAGCAATGCCTAATCTAAATCCAGGTACTCCTGATCATCCTGTGCAAAATCAAACTGAAGGTTTTGAAAATTCAATACCAGAAAATTGTAATGTTCTTACCCAAGAACATGCTTTGCCAGAAGCAATTACTAGTGGTTTTTCAGAAGTGGTGGCTCCAGTTGAACAGCAATCTCCTACCCCGGTTCCTGAGAAAAAACGTGGCCCGAGCCTTTTTGAGCGCTTTACTGGAGTAAGCCGTAAAGCAGCAGCAAGCCCGGTAATTGAAACCAATGTGCCACAACACACAACTGAAAAAAAAGATGATCTAATCGATATTCCAGCCTTTTTGCGCCGTGGTGGCTAAAATAAGTTAAGCAGATGATTAATTTATCCTATAAATTTTACCAAAAAATATTTATGGGTAGCATAGTGAAGTTAGTTAGAAACTTAAATGCAAAAAAAACTGGACGACACATTAATTTTTGGATATGTTTACTTATGTGCCGGTTTAGCTCAGCTGGTAGAGCAACTGATTTGTAATCAGTAGGTCGCGAGTTCGACTCTTGCAACCGGCACCATTAACTACGTAAATAATGTAAACGTAAGTTTTCTCTTCGTTGATTACTCATACAATCTAATATAAGGCCGCAGGCAAAGCTTAAAAAACCAAGCACCATAAGTCCAACACATAGCAAAGCACTTGGTATGCGTGCAACTAGTCCAGTTTGTAAAAACTCTTGAATCACAATTACCCCTAGGTAAAGTCCTAAAGAAACTAAAATAGTTGAAATTAACGAGAACAACAAAAATGGGCGAAAGTCTTTAAATAAGGAAAGCATTCGTAGGCCAATTTTAAATCCATCTTTAAAGGTTGATAATTTACTTTGAGTTCCTGCAATGCGATCAAAGAAATCGGTTTCAACTTCTTTTACAGATAGTTTTAAGTTCAGTGCATGTACTGATAATTCGGTTTCTATATCAAAACCATTAGAAATGGCTGGAAAGCTTTTTACCATGCGTCTTGAAAAGGCACGATATCCGGAAAAGATGTCTTTAAAGTCGCTTTGGAATAGTAGTTTAAGGGCCAAGTTAAATAGTTTGTTTCCAAGTTTGTGACCTGTTCTATGGGCTGTTGATGTTTTTTCAACTCGTGTACCAATGACCATATCTAATTGATTGGCAAGCAATGTATTTACAAGTTCTCGAGCTCTGGTAAAGTCATAGGTTCCATCACCATCTACCATCAGATAGACATCAGCCTCAATGTCGCAAAACATGCGCCTGACAACATGTCCTTTGCCTTGGCGTGATTCAAAACGCACAATTGCGCCTGCGCGAGTTGCCTCTGCTGATGTGTTATCTTTGGAGTTATTATCATAAACGTAGATATCTGCTTCAGGCAGTTGAGACCTAAAATCATTAACTACTTTATAAATGGCCTTGCCTTCATTATAGCATGGAATTAAAACGGCTATTTTAGTCATATTTTTTTCTCACAATTACTTGGTGTAGGCACAATAGCCAAAAACAAATCATTAATCCCTCGCTATAAATAGCAAATCGACGAATAACTGGCAAAAAAATTGCAATCGCCCCAAAATTAAGAAATTGCAAACTTGTGATCATTACCCCAAAATTCATCAAAAAGCTGTTTTGCCCCAAAATTAATTGCCACAAGCATACGAGAAAAGCACAACAAATTAGAAAGAAATAATAGTATCCGCCCATATTGTTAATAATGTTATGGTAATAGAACTTAAGGAAGTCGGAAAAATTATTTTTCAGAATCGTCCAAGTTACTTCACTTAATAATTTTTCAGATTCAATTAGATCAAGATTCAGGTTTAAATCCATAAGAGCTTTCTTAGTGATTTCATAACGCAGTACATCATGAATAACTTCAAATTTTTTATGGTATGGCCATGAAAAATTACCAAAATCTTCTTGATACATTGCAAGCTTCTGGCGATCACGCTCTTTAATAGCATTTCGTAAAAATTGTTTTTGCTCATCAGTTTTTAATAAATCAACATCATTTGCTTTTGCTATATAAAGAGGAGTCGCAATAATAAAAGATCCAGAAGGAGTGCTTATAAAATGACCTATTTTAAAATACATGTAGCTTTTTTCAAATCCAAGAGCCAGTGCAAAAACCATTAGAGGCACTAACACTTCACGCCAATTAATTTTTTTAATACGTACCAAATCTAGAAAAATCCCGATATAAAATGTTGCGAAAACATAACCGAATTGTTTGCGAGTAAGCATTAAAGCAAAACTAAGCGTTACACTAATTAGAAAATGTTTAAAACTACTAAATTTTCTCCATAACAATAAGTGGCAAAAAAATAGCAAAAATAAAGGATAGCAAAGTGGTTCAGTAAGGATACTATTACCAATGGCGGTGTAGCCAATATAAGGAAAAATAAGCGCCATAAAGAGCGCCATTTGCGTGAAAACCCCAATCCGCTGCTCTGCTATTTTTTCTATAAAAATAGTAACATATAAGCAGGTACCAATTCCTGATACTAATTGAATAGCAACCACACCGTAAAGATTTGTAAAACTAAGGCAGATTTTTAAAAAAAGTGGGTACAATAATCCACGGCCAAAACTTGCTTCTAAATATCCGCCTGAATCAGGATGAATATGTGGCCCAAACAATATTAAAATCACAAAAGCTAAAAAGCAGATGAGTCCTAAAAATTTATATTGTCTAAAAGCTTGGGACATGCGGAAATGTACTAATATACAAGTTTGCCTGATGTTGCCATAACATCTAGTTTTTAAGCAACCAAAATATTTGTTTAAGAAGGGAATAAAAGTAAATGTTATCTAAAAGGCTATTTAATTTTACATTGATTTTTTGCTGTTTTTTTGCAGTATCATTTGTAACGCCAATTACAGCTTCAGCTGAGGTTAAGACAGTTTTTGGTCCGTTAAAATTAGATAAAGAACTTTTTAAAATCTACAACATGAAGCATATGCAACGTCTTAAAGGGGTTGATCAATCAGGGACCCCAGCGTACTGGGACAATATTCCAAAATTTAGCAGGCTTGATCATTCTTTAGATGTTCTATGGCTTGTGCAACATTTTGGTGGAGATATTAAAGAACAGATTGCAGCACTAGTGCATGATATCTCACACACCGCCTTTTCCCATGTGGCAGACATAGTTTTTGGAATACCTGGCTACCAGGATACTATTCATGAATGGTTTTTGCAGCAAACTGAAATAGATAGGCTGATTTGTGGTCTAGATCTTACAGGAAAAGACATCCTTCCTGAAAATCCAGAATTTAAAAGATTAGAACAGCCATTGCCAGATATGTGTGCCGATCGCATTGCTTACAATATTCACACAGCGCTAATGCTAAAAATAATTAGTGAATCGGATGTTAAAGAAATTATTAACCATTTACGTTTTGATGATGGTAAGTGGTGTTTTACATCTCGCAAAGTTGCCAAAAAATTTGCAGATATTCCTCTAAAATTAATTAAGGTACTTTGGTGTTCAAGTGATGACGCGGTTATTTACCATATTACTAGTCTAATTTTAAAGCGTGCATTCCAGCTACAACGTATTACCAAGGAAGATATGAATTTTTGTACTGATCAAGAAATTCTTGATAAACTTGCCGCTTGTGATGATCCAACAATTAAACGTCTTGTGTCTAAAGCTAAATTTGTAAAAAAATTTTACAGAGTTCTAAAAAAAGGTGAGGGCACTCCAGATTTTGTTCCGAAATTTAAATTTCGTGGAATTGACCCATGGGTTTACAACAAGCATACGAAAAAATTTAAAAGGTTAACAGAGCTCAATAAGAGCTTCGCTAAAAGATTTAGATCTGCCAAAAAGTATTGTGAAAATCCACCAAGAATTCAGTTGCAAATAAACTAGATTGACTTTTTACTAGGCTTAGCTAAGTTCAATATAAAATTAGACGAAAGAAATTGTAATGCAGGCATTTTTTGATTTTTTAAAACACCACCAAGTTGAATTTGTAGATTTTCGTTTTACTGATTTACGAGGTACTTGGCATCATACTACCTATCCAACTAGTGCTATTGACGATGAAATTTGTACAGAAGGATTATTATTTGATGGCTCTTCAATTCCGGGATGGTGCGCAATTAACGAATCGGATATGCTTTTGAGGCCTGATTTTGGCGTTGATTTATCTAATGTAAGATTGGATCCATTTTCTTCATATCCAACTGCAATTGTTATTTGTGATGTTTATTATCCAGCATCTGGTGAGCCTTATGCTAAGGATCCAAGGCAGGTTGCTAAAAAATGCGTACGTTATTTGCAAGATTCAGCTATTGCTGATCAAGCCTATTTTGGCCCAGAGGCAGAGTTTTTTATGTTTGATGGAGTCGCTTTTCAAAATGATCCAACCCATTCATTTTTCCAAATTACTTCTGATGAATTTTCAAAAGGGAATAGTATAATAGGGCATGGCAACCGTACAGCCCATAAGGGAGGGTATTTTCCGGCTCAGCCGCTTGATTCGTCTAATGACATTCGTGCGGAAATGATTTTTAAAATGGTTGAAATGGGGTTAAGGGTTGAAAAGCACCACCATGAAGTTGCGCAAGCACAGCATGAATTAGGGTTGGTTTACAATGACTTGGTTCGTACAGCTGATGAAGTGCAGGTTTATAAGTATGTAGTAAAAAATGTGGCACGTCTTTACGGTAAAACGGCCACTTTCATGGCTAAGCCTATATTTGGAGATAACGGTTCTGGAATGCATGTTCACCAAAGTTTGTGGAAAAAATCAGAAAACTTATTTGCTGGTAAAGATTATGCAGGACTTTCTGAAACGGCGCTATTTTATATTGGTGGAATTTTAAAGCATGCAAAAAGTTTAAATGCCTTTACAAATCCTACTACCAATAGTTATAAACGTTTGGTGCCTGGGTACGAGGCGCCAGTTATATGCGCCTATTCTGCGCAAAATCGTTCAGCAGCTTGTAGAATTCCAATGGTGAAATCACCAAAGGCTAAACGTGTTGAAATTAGATTCCCAGACCCTACTGCAAACTCTTACCTTGCATTTTCTGCAATGCTCTTAGCTGGGTTAGATGGCATTCAAAATCGTATTCATCCAGGTGATGCGCAGGATATTGATTTGTTTACAGCAAAAGATATTGCTAAAAAATTACCATCTGTAAGTGGTAGCCTATGTGAAGCTTTAAAGGCTCTTGAAAATGATAATGATTACCTAACTAAATCAGGTGTGTTTTCTAAAGAATTAATTGAAACTCATTTAGAAATGAAATGGCAAGAGTGTAATAAATTAGCTATGCAACCGCATCCGGTGGAGTTTGATCTTTATTACAATGCCTAAATTTTTGGTAGCTGATGGCTTGGTAGAATATGATCAAGCCATCAAAACTATGCTTAAAATTGTTGAAGAAATTCAAAATGGCAACGAAGAAGTAGTTTGGTTTTTAGAGCATCCGCCAATTTACACGGCTGGTACAAGCGCTAGATCTGCTGATTTACTTAATAAAACATTTCCGGTTTATAAATCAACTCGTGGGGGGCAGTATACGTACCATGGTCCTGGCCAATTGATTGTTTATGTGATGGTGGATTTAAAGAAACGCAATAATGATGTGCGTGCATTTGTGCAGGGACTTGAAACATGGGTTATTCATACTTTAAAAAAATTAAATATACAAGGCAAGTGTAAGCCTGGGCGAATTGGGATTTGGTTAGATGATGTAGCTGAGCGAAAAATTGCCTCTATAGGCGTTAGGGTAACTAAAGGTGTAACCTGGCATGGGTTGTCGTTGAATGTTAATACAGACCTAGGGCATTACCAGGGAATTGTACCTTGTGGTTTAACAGGCTATAAAATGACTTCTTTAAAGGCCGAAATGGTTAATGTCGATATGCCTGAAGTTGTTAGCGTTATGCAGTCGTGTGTAAACACTTGTGGTATTTGGTAAGATTATGGAAAATAGAAAAAATCGTACAATTTATGGTCGTAGGCAATCTAGGCCATTACGTGATTCTCAGAAAAATTTATGGGAAAAATTGTTTAATGACATAAAGATTGATTTACAGAATCTGCCAGCTAGCTATTCGGAGAACATTATATTTGAAATTGGCTTTGGCGGTGGGGAAAATTTAGCGCACCAAGCCATGAATAACCCTGATTATACTTGTATTGGTTGTGAACCTTTTATTAATGGTGTTTCTAGTCTGCTGACTAAAATAGCTAAAGATAATATTACAAATATCAAAATTTTTGATGATGACGCGACTATTTTACTGAAGTTGATGCCTGATCAGTTAATTAAAAAGATGTTTATCTTATTCCCTGATCCATGGCCTAAAAAACGTCATAATCGCCGCCGGGTTGTGAGTTTAGAAAATTTATTATTGATACGCCAAAAAATGCAAACAGCAGGGGAGCTTATTATTGCTACAGATCATCCAGGGTATTTAGAATGGATTATTGCAATTATTGAACAGCCTATTTTTTTAAAGAACTTTAAAGTAGTTCACACACCTGATTCACCAAGGCCAAGTGAAGAAGAAATTCCAGTAACAAGGTATGAAAAAAAGGCGCTCGAGAATCGTCCCGGCGCCTTTTTCAAGTTTTGTGCTATTTAGGCAGCTTCTAGTAAATCCCTGTGAGCCCTTTCACGTTCTTCAGCAATCTCTCCCATAACTTTGAGCGTATGAGGGTGAGGTCGAAATGCTTCTCCCATTCTAGCATTGAACTGGTCTAACGCAAGTGCGTAGACATTTTTATCTGTCTCAAGTCCCCCAAAAGAGCTTCCTTTTAGACACGGATCAGCCCCCCATAATAATGCTCGCGCACGAAGATCATTAATATGCTGCGAATGACAACCTCTTGGCTCTCCAGCACTTAATGGAGGATTTTCATAGATATCTACGTCCATATATGGATGTTTCCAATTGAAATCTGCACCTTTTCTAGCAACAAGGTCTACTATCACTAGGCGAGTTGAAAGTGCTACAGTATCATGCCGATATGCTATAGGATCAAGCACTACATGAGCTATGTTATAAATTTGACGATATCCCCAAACAAATAATGATTCACTATTCATATCTGGAACAGCACTCAAAAAATTTTCTACCATGCGAGGGTTACCTGCGCGAATAGCTAGAGATAACAAATTATTTCGTGCATATTTAATACCGCCTATTTCATCAGTCTCTCCTAAACGTCTATATACAATTGCAAACTTAGCTTCTTGATCAGGTGCTGCATTAAATTCAGCCTCTGCAGAAGTTAAGAGATCCATCATTGCCGCTTCTTTAAGCCTTCTTGCTTTATCTCCTATTCTTTCCATAGTCATTAGATCAGTATCTATAGCAGCAGTAACGATAGGCAATACAAATAAAGAGGCTACCGCTAAGCACGTATGGAATACAGTTTTAATTCTGTAGGCTAACATATAAAAAATACCTTTCTATTATCAGTAAATATCCTGGCTAATCAAATAGGACCAGGCAAACACAGTATGTGTTGAAGGGACTCTACCAAATATTAAGAGTGAAAAAAAAGTTCCTTTTATGTTGAAGTGAGTAATTACATATGTTAGCAAATCGCTATTTCGCTTCTTATATTTTTAAACAAAGATCTTCTTTTGAATATTGAAGGGTTGCAAGGTATGAAAAAAGGCGCTCGAGAATCGTCCCGGCGCCTTTTTTAAGTTTGTTGCTATTTAGGCAGCTGGTGCTGCTGCTTTTGGAGCATCTGATGCTGGCTTGCCAGCTTTATTAGGAACTTCTTCTTTTAAGCTGAGTGGTGCGCCATTCATATCAAATGCTTTAACACCTGATTCTTCGCGTAACTTATCCAAAACTTCTACAACCTTTTCAGATTCAACAATCTTTTGCAATTCGCCCTTAACTTCTTCGAATTTTGGTGGCTCAATTGCGCGCTTGTCTTCAACACGAACTACGCTCCATCCAAGTTTACCAAGGCTTACTGGGTCTTTAACTAAAGTTGCTTTAGCGGCACTAAATACGATATCACCAAATTCAGTTGGAATCTCATCGCGGCGTACATAACCAATTTCGCCTTTTTTATCTTTAGTTTTGTCATCTAGGGATTTTGATTTAACTAAATCATCAAATGACTTGCCAGACTTGATTTCCTTAATGATTGCTTCGGCTTCTTCTTTAGTTTTAACCATAATGTGACGAAGGCGTACTTCCATTTGATTCTTTGGAAGTAGCTTTAACAATTCTTGGTATTTTGTTTTAAGCATCGCATCGCTAACTAGTTCGCCTACTTTTTTGTCTAAAAATGCCTTATGCAATGTTGCAGAGCGAACATCTTCAAGCTTTTTAACAGTGGTTGGGTCTTTTTCTAATCCTGCTGCTTTTGCTGCGTCTAAAATTAATTTCATGTCGACAATACGCAATGCGAGAGGTTCAAAAATTTCTCCAAAAGGAGCACCTTGTAGCTGTGGAGGCAAAGTTTTTACAGCTTCAATAACTTCTTTCAAAAGAACAGTACGTCCGTCTTTGAATTTAGCAATGACCAAATTAGGGTCAAGCGTGCTGATATTAACTTCAGGTTTCTTTTCTCCCTTTTCAGCAGCTTCTTTTAGTTCTTCTGGAGTTTTTTCAACAATAGGTTTGCCGTCTAGGCCAGTTACTTCTACGCCTGAAGTTTTTTTAATTTTATCAATAACTTGAACTGCATACTTAGGAGTTAGAGCTTTAATGAGTTCACCCTTAACTTGTTTGAATTCTGGTGCTTCAACAGCTCTTTGTTCACCAACGTAAACAACGCTAAAGCCATTTGGTCCCATATCAATAGCTTCCGCTAATAGGCTACCAGATTTTGCTTCAAATACTAATTTAGCAAAAGCTTCTGGAAGGTCAGCGCGTCTAACATGACCAAGATTTCCACCATTTTTATTAGTTTGAGGATCTATAGATTTTTGTTTTGCAACTTCTTCAAATTTAGCTGTATCTTTTTCTAACTCACGAATAATTGCTTCAGCGTCAGCCTTATTTTTTACCAAAATATGTTTTAGCTGAACTTCTTTTTCATCTTTTGGAAGCTTGGTTTTTAGTTCTTCAAAGTTCTTTTTTAGTTCCTCTTCTGTAAGTAGCTTCATAACTTCTGCTTCTGCAAATATTTTTTGAAGCATAGTTTCTGAATTTTTGTCCATCTGACCAATTACTTCTACTGATTTATCAAGTCCTAAATCAGCTGCAGCTTTGTTTAGAATTTGAGTATCAATCAAGCGACGCAGTAAAGCCGCATACAACTTTGAAAATGGACGGTCTTTAATCTCAGGTGGCAGAAGATTTAACTGTTCATAAACTTGCCCCATAGTAATTTTTTTACCATCTGGAAACTCAGCAACAACTTTTGCTTGTTCACCCTGTGGCACTGCAGGAGTAGATTCAGCAGCTGGTGCTTCTGAAACTTTTGCTTCCGATTCTGCTTTTTTCGCTTCTACAGGTTTTTCTTCTTTCTTTTCGCATGCGGTAGATAATAGTAACAGCAAAGACAAACTCAGCTGAATAACGGTACTTTTCATAAAATCCCTTTAACGTTTAAATAACTATTTGTGCTCATACTATACCATAACAGGATCCAATGAGTAGCCATTTTTCTACAGCATCGGTATACTGGTAAAAATTGTTATAATTTAAACACATCTAAGGTTTGTATGTTATCTAACTTAATGCGCAGTATGTTTGGATCAGCTAATGATCGCTTGGTAAAGCAGTTTTATAAAGAGGTCGCAAAGATTAATGATCTTGAGAGCCACTATAAAACTTTAAGTGACGAGCAGCTTCGTGAAAACACTCAACGTTTTAAAGAACGCATCGCAAATGGTGAGACGCTTGATAAACTTTTGCCAGAAGCGTTTGCTAACGTTCGTGAGGCATCAAAGAGAACTTTGGGGTTACGTCCATTTGATGTTCAGTTAATTGGCGGCATGGTTTTGCACAAAGGTATGCTAGCTGAAATGAAAACGGGAGAGGGTAAAACCTTAGTTGCCACATTGCCAATGTATTTGAATGCCCTTTCAGGTAAGGGCGCTCACCTAGTTACGATTAACGATTACTTAGTAAAGCGTGACGTAGAGTGGATGGGGTCAATCTATAGATTACTTGGTTTAAGTGCTGCTTGCATTTATCATGAGCTAAATGATTCTCAACGTCGCGAAGCTTATGCGGCTGATATTACCTATGGAACAAATCACGAATTTGGTTTCGATTATTTGCGCGACAATATGAAGTTCCGTAAGTCTGATTTAGTGATGCGAGATTTTAATTATGCAATTGTTGACGAAGTTGACAGTATTTTGATTGATGAGGCGCGTACACCATTAATTATTTCAGGTTCGGCGGAAGACTCATCTGAGCTCTACACAAAAATAGACGCGATAATGCCGTTGTTGCAAGATGGCGATTTTGAAAAAGACGAAAAGCAACATAGCGTAATCCTTACCGATGCAGGTATTGAAAAACTTGAAATTGCCTTGCGAGAAAAGGGTATAATCAAAGGCAATGGATTATATGATGTGCAAAATATATCAGTAGTGCATCATATTCAAGCAGCATTAAAGGCGCATAAGCTTTATACACGCGATGTTGAATATATTGTGAGAGATGGTGAAGTCACAATTATTGATGAATTCACAGGACGTATGATGGAGGGAAGGCGTTATTCTGATGGTTTACACCAGGCTATTGAAGCTAAAGAAGGTGTAGAAATTGCCAATGAAAACCAAACTTTAGCAACAATTACCTACCAAAATTTCTTTAGGCTTTATCCAAAGCTATCGGGAATGGCAGGTACAGCTATGACAGAAGCTCCTGAATTTGAGGAAATTTACAATTTAGGTGTGGTTGAAGTGCCAACAAACCGCATAGTCACCAGAATTGATTATGATGATGAAATTTATCTAACTGCTCCGGAAAAATATAAAGCTGTGATTAAGTTGGTTAGAGATTGCCAAGGGCGAGGACAGCCAGTGCTAATTGGTACGACAAGTATTGAAAAATCTGAATTGCTTTCAACTTTATTAACAGTGGAAGGTGTTAAACACCAAGTACTTAACGCTCGTCACCATGAACGAGAGGCTAGCATTATTGCTGAGGCTGGGCAAAGTGGTGCTGTAACAGTTGCTACCAATATGGCTGGAAGAGGTACAGATATTAAGCTAGGTGGCAACTTAGATATGCGCATAAAAATTGAGCTTGCTGACTTGGAAGAAAGTCCAAAAAGAGATGAAGCAATTCAAAAAATTAAAGACGAAGTAGCAGAGGATGAAGCTAAAGTAAAAGCTGCCGGTGGGCTTTACATTGTTGGTACAGAACGACATGAAAGTCGACGTATTGATAATCAGTTAAGAGGTCGCGGTGGTCGTCAGGGTGATCCAGGTGCTTCTAAATTTTTCATTTCTTTAGACGACGATTTAATGAGGATTTTTGCCGCCACTGATAAGCTGCGTGATTATTTGCGTAAAATGGGAGCTCAGGAAGACGAGGCAATTTCCCACAAATATATAAGTAAATCATTAGAAAAAGCACAACAACGTGTTGAAGCTAGAAATTTTGATGTACGTAAGCATTTGCTTCGCTATGACGACGTTATGAATGATCAGCGTAAGATTATTTATGGACAGCGCAGAGAATTAATGGAAAAGGATAGCATCAAAGAAATGGTCGAAGAAATTCGTAGTGATGTTGCCGAAGCATTGGTGCTAGGTCATTTGCCATCTGATACAATTGCCAATAATTGGGACTTTGAAGCATTAAAAGCTGAGTGCGAAAGCGTATTTGACTTTGAGCTTGATATTGAAAAACTCAAAACTACTCCAAATATAATTGCTGGAGCATTGACCAAAGAGGTTACAGATTTGGCTATTGAAAGAGCTGCTTCACTAGAACAACACTTGGGTGAAATAGCGATGCGCCATGCAGAAAAGAGTGTTCTGTTACGTCTTCTTGATCAACATTGGAAAGATCACTTATTAGCATTAGATCATATTCGCCAGGGTATTAATTTACGTGCCTATGCTCAGGGTAACCCGTTAAATGAATATAAAAGAGAAGCGTTCAACCAGTTTGGGTTAATGATGAATCGCCTGAAAGTTGAATACATAGGGGCCTTACATCACTTCCAAACATCAAAACCAGTTGACATTGCTTTAGAAGAAATGCTTGGTAGTATTGATTTTTCTAAGATGCAAATCAATTACCCAGATGAAGAAGCTGAGACTACCAATAAACCATCGCCCTCTACTAATTTTGTTGATTCGCTAATGGGTAAATTAGCAAGCAAAGATGCTGATCCTGTGCAACGCGTCTCAAGAAATTCGGTTTGTCCTTGTGGTTCTGGTAAGAAATTTAAGCATTGCCATGGGGCGGTTGGGAATTAGGTTTCGCATTAAAGCAAACTGTTTACTACGTTTGCTGCAATATCGCTAGAATTATTACCTGCATTTAGCTGATTAATAGCTGAGACAAAGCCGTTGCGTTGCTGCTTTTGGCAGCTACTATTGCTTAAGATGTTTTCAAGCTGATGCGCTAAATTTTCCGAGGTGCATTGTTTTTGCAAATATTCAGGCACCACCATTTGCTGATTTAAAATATTAACCAAGCTAGCAAACTTAATTTTCACCAAACATTTGGCTAGCCAATAGGTAAGCTTTGAAACTTTGTAGGCAATTACTTGTGGTACGCCAACATAAGCTAACTCTAGGCTAACTGTACCACTAGCTGCCAGTGCTACACTACTTTGCATGAAGGCTTGCCATTTTTCTTCAACAGAAGTGACAAGTTTTACCGGAATTGTGGCATCTTGCAGTAACGGCAAAATATATGGTACTAGGTGCGGCAAGGTTGGGATCACCACCTCAATGCGTCTGGTCAAAGGTACCTTAGCCACTGCATTTAGAAATATCTCTAAATGTTGTTTTACTTCATTTTTGCGGCTGCCTGGCAATAGGCAAACTAATGTAGATTCTTTGGCAATATTTAGATTTTTCCTAAAATTCCTATCATCAGGCAAGGTTATTTCTGTAATAGGGTGTCCAACAAAAGTTGCCGGTAAACCATGGCTGGTAAAGTAGGGTGGCTCAAAAGGCAACAAGCAGAGCAGGTGGTCTATTTTAATTTTTTTTGCAAGATTTTCAGCACGCCCTGGGCGCCATGCCCATACTGATGGCGCCACGTAGTGTACCACTGGAATATTAAGGTGCTTTGCATATTTAGCAATTTTTAGACAAAAACCAGGGGAATCAATGGTAATGAGCAAATCAGGTTTCAGTTCTTTAATTGCATTTTTCGTTTGTTTGATACGTTTTAGGATTTTAAATAAGCTTGGCACAATTTCACTAATGCCCATAACTGATAGATCTGTCATAGGAAAAAGACTTTGCAAACCAGCGGTTTTCATTTGTTGGCCGCCAATGCCGTGAACTTCAATATGAGGGATTTTTTTTTGTAGAGATTGTAATAATTGCGCACCTAGAAAATCTCCAGATGCTTCTCCCGCAATGATGAATATGCGCTTAGTCATGGGTAGCGATAAAACTTGAAGGTGATGATATTGCTAAGTAGGAATAGCTAAGATTTTTATTTTTTAATTTTAAGATTTTATTAACTTTTTTGTGGTAGGCGTTCCATCCCCCACCCCCGCCCATAATAGGGTGGGCCACCCGCCTTGGCGCCATCCCATAAAGCAGACATAGCTTCGCCATGGGCATCCTTAAGGGCTTTAGAATGATGCCTTGAAAAAATATCTGAAGAGCTGCTCTTACATTCATAAATACCATAATTTAGTTAATAATTTGTTAAATAACTCAGAGTGCAGGTTTTAGCAGTTTTCCTACGACTTGATAGCATAAGTATCTACACATCTTTTGAATGAATGATTTATGCAGAAAAGCTACAGATACAGCTAAACTTCCGTCTTCGCGAACCCACGTGAGTTGGGTGTGGCGATCCAGTGATTAACTTCATATTGATTAGTTTAACTGGACTGCCACGACCCCCAGCTTTCGCTGGGGTCCTCGCAGAGACGGGCTTTGGCATGCTTAAACAGTACGGTTTAACTAGGTTGAAAGGTAAATAAGAGATGTGTAGATACTTATGGACTTGATCGTAGGGTCTAGTGAATATAGTCAATATTTTTTGGAAAAATCTAAGAGTGATTAATTTAACTGGGCCCCAGATACCAAGTCTCTCAACGCGCTCACGCGCTGCTCGACTAGATTCTTGGGAAATTAAGGTTAGGTAACTCATTGTTTTCTCCATTAAAAAAACTTGCACACAGTATTAAATATAATGTTAGATAACATTTTAAATTGCTATTAATCATCCATTTTTTGGCATAGTACTTAAATAATAATCCACGAAGTGATACAAAAGTAAATATTGCTCAGCTGTTCCCATAAGATTTGGCCTTTGAATCGAAAGCTTCATGACGATTTCTTCAATACTGGGGACAACTTCTCCTTTAGATTGATCAATTATTTCCGCTAACACAAATGCAGCGATAAAAGTACCGGTTCTACCTACTCCAGAAGCACAATGACAGGCAATGGGGCTTTCTTTATCTGATATGGCGTGTGTTTTACGAACTTCTTGTACTAAACGGTAAAGTTCTTTGACATCAACCCCCTTGTCGTCTGCCCATTCATTTGTATAGTAGTAAGGAATATAAATAGGCTCTGAGTGTTTTGACACTTCTTGTATAGGCATAATATTTAAAGAAGAGCCATTATGGCTATTTGTCAATCTGCCATCCCAATATTTGACAGAATGTGCTTTTGAAAATTCATTCTCCGGTTTTACACGCACTAAAATGCTGACTTGATGGTTAATCAAAAATTTAAAAAATAAATTTAAAATCTTTTCATTTGGTTCTTGCAACGCGATAAAATGATAACCTTCAATTAGAACTGTGCTGGCATTATAGGTGCTATCGGTGCAATTGTAGGCAAAAGCAATATTATTAAGGGTTCTGTAATACCCTTTTTCCAGTAAATCCTGGGCAGCCATATAGTCTTCCTGACAAATATGAGGCGATTTTCCAGGATTGCTATACCATAAATGTTGCCTAAAAATTTGTAGTTTTTGAAATTCTTTCAGTATATCTTGGTCAGATTTTTTCTCATAAGGTGCAAAAGAATCTTTCTTTTGTAATACCTTTTCCCATCTTTTTGTTAATTCACCCATTACCTCTTCTTTATGCTTTTGCAGCTTTTTTAAAGGAAGAGCCGGAAAAATGTTTGTAGTAGTTGCCATAGCACTCACCGGAATTATTAAAATTAGTATTTTTAAGCATAGTTTTAAACGAAAATGACCCATTGAGCTACATCAAAACATATCTTTGGGGTTAAAGCTCATGGTCATGCTTTTCCACTTGTCATGCTTATCTTTTGGCAGAGGCAATGGGTTACACCTAGGGTCAAGCACAGCACGTCTTGCACTTTCTGCCGCAATATTAAAATATGGATCATTAGACATACGACGCTTGTCAACTATATCTGCTTTTATCACGGTTCCGTCGGCACTTAGTTCCATATCAATATCTACAACCAAGTCTTTTGCACCTTTTGCACCAGATGGTACGGACCAGCAAGGGTAGATTTTACGACGCACTGCATCAATCTCCGATGCAGTTACGACAGGTGCCAATTCATCAACATCTGCTCCATCTTGATTCATAAGATCTTCAATTGTATCTGTTTCTTCCTTAGTAACTCCGCTGATAATATCGTCTACGCTTTTTGTTTTAGCTTTTGCCTTTTTGTCCTTAGCGTCTTCCTTTGTGCCCTTAGGTTTTGGTTTTGTCAGATCAATTTCTGCTTTTTTTGGTTTTTTAGGTTCTGGCTTTTTTTGTTCTTCCTCTTTTTTTTCTTCTTTTTTAGGTTTGTCTTTATCTTTTTTTAAGGATATTGCGTCATCTTTAGCTTTTTCAGGATCTTTGGGTTTTTCTTTTGGTGGGTCTTTTTTAGGTTTTTCTGGCTCTTTTGGCTTTTCAGGAACTTGTTCCGGTTGTTTTTTAATCTCTTCCTTGGGGCCAACCTCTTTAGCGGCTTCATTCACAGTTGGAGCTGGTGATTTTTTAGGTGCCGCTGATTTTTCACCAATTGCCACAAAATCTATTAGCATAGTAGGGGAAGTATCCATCTTTTTAAAGAATGTAAAATTCATATCAATATATACTGCCAACATTAGGCAGACATGAAAGATCAAAGAATATAAAAGGGCCTTACGCATACCTACTACATCCTATACTTTGCTTAATGTGGCAATTCTGCAATCAGTGAAACTTTCTTAAAGCCAGCTGCAGCAATAGCTCCCATTACCTCCATAACTTTACCGTAAGCAATTTTTTGATCACCGCGCACGTAAATTTTGGTTTCTGGGTTATTATTGGTGATTGCTTTTAGGCGATCAATCATTGCGGTCATAGGTACTAGGGATTCCTGGATATAGGTTTCTCCGTTAGCATTAACACTTATTATCAAAGGTTCTACGCTGTCATTCATTTGTGCAGCTTGTGTTTTTGGCAGTTCTACGGGCACGCCAACGGTCATCATAGGGGCTGTGACCATAAAAATAATAAGTAGCACCAACATTACGTCAACTAGTGGAATTACATTTATAGCTGCGCTATGTTGAGTACGCCTACGTCCGCTGCCGCGTTTAGATAATGGTTGAAGTTGCGCTGCCATTATTGGCTCTCTTCCAATTGACGTGAAATAATTGCACTAAATTCACTTACAAACGCATCAAGGCGATTTCCGTAACGATTTAAGTCGCTAGAAATTTTATTATAAGCGATAGCTGCGGGAATTGCGGCAATCAAACCAATGGCTGTGGCAAATAGGGCTTCAGCAATACCTGGAGCAACAACAGCAAGGTTTGTATTTTGCATAGATGCAATATTTTCAAAGCTATTCATAATACCTAAAACGGTACCAAACAAACCAATGATCACCGCATTGGTGCCAAGGGACGCTAAAAATCCCATATGGCGTTCTAGCTGATCCATTTCACGGCCAACGGTTACTTGCATTACCCGCTCAATACGTTGCTCAAGGGTGCCACGCATACCAGCTGCCTTGGTGTATCCTTTTGACATTGATCTACGCCATTCACGCATAGCTGCGCAAAATACCGAAGACATAGGGTCTGTATAGCGATTTTGTAAACGATTAAACAATTCATCGAGTGGCCCGCCAGACCAGAATGCTTCTTCAAACTGGTCAGCCAAACCATTAAGTCTGCGTACACGAATGACTTTATAAAAAATAATTGTCCATGACCAAATGGACGCGGCAATTAGGCCAAGCATCACCAGTTTAATGACAATGTCAGCCCCCCAAAACAAATCCCACATGGAAAGATGTTTTGCGATAGCTGGGCTAGCATTTACCATTGAGTGCATAACCACATCGCTTGCTGAAGGTATACTAGGCACCATAGCAGAGGTTGCTGTAGTCACAGTTTGCGCGTCCATATGATCCTCTTAACTTAATGGCCAGAATTATCAGGAACAACACGAGAACGTGCTTGTTGTCCCATTGTGCCTTTGTTATTTAGTACAACAATGACTCTTTGGCCAACTGCCATTCTTGGTTCAGCGCCTTGGGCGATGGTTTTTACTTCACCATTATCAAGCAGTACTGTGTATTCGAAACCTTCCTGGTTAGTCAATGCTTGTTCTGCAAAATGACCTGCAGCAGCACCTAGCAAACCACCAGCCATAGTTGTGAATGGTCCACCATTACTTACAACATGACCTGTAACACCACCAGCAACACCACCAGCAAGAGCGCCAACACCTGGTTTATTTGCATCTGTAGCTACAAGATTAACGACACGAATGTTAGTAATTGAACCACGTAAGCTAGTGCTATTGGCGCCAACATCTGCGATAGAATAGTCACTACCACCTAATTTAGGAGCACAACTAGTTAACATTAAAGGTAAAGCCAACATGGCGACTGCAAAAATTTGTTTCATAAGTCCTGTAGAATTAAAGTTTATAACGTCTAATTGTAAAACTTTTCATACATGTTGACCAGATGGCAATTTATTTTTCAGGGCACGCTGCAAAATTTTGATAAACTTTTTTTGTAGATCCCAAGTATTCACCTTGTTTTTTAGTTCTAACTTCACCGCGTAAAATTTTCTGCCAAACTGGGTAGAATGGTTTATCGAAAACTTTAACTCCTTCTTCCTTTATTTTTGACAAAGGAATCCATGCGCATTCGCTGACTTCTACGCCATCAACTTTGGGAGTGCCTTTGAAATCTTCACATAGGTACAAAAATTCAACATAGGTTCTTTTATCTGGTCTAACCGTATGGCAAACGGCGACTAATTGCAGCTTGTCTTTGTTTAAATCAACGCCACTTCTTCACGAGTTTCCCTAACAACAGTATCTTCCGGTGTTTCTCCACTCGCTGAAATACCGCCAATTATGTTAGATATTTTTTTCTGAGGTTCATTAATAATTAAAATTTCTTTTGTGCCAGTTGAAGGATTTGTCCTTAGCAAATAAACGGCTGCGGCAGTATATGAATAATCAAGTTTTGGGATATTGCGGCCATTGGGGTACAAATAAACTAGAGTTTTGTTTTCTGAGTTTGCTTCCCAAAAGCTAAATCCTAATTTTTCTAGATCATTTGAAAAATTACCATTGTTAATAGAAGTAGAGACATACAAACCATAATTTTTATAAGATTCTTTCATTTCTGTTATTACTTCAGAAAGTTTGTTCAAAACATTTTCTGATAACTCTTCAATTTCGACCCAAATATTTTGATATGAGTCTATTTTGTGTTTTAAACCTTGAAGTTTGATAGCTAAAGATTGCGGTATTGTTTGTGCTGCTATGAAATCACGAGCTTCTTCTTTTTGGGGAGCCTCTTTTGTATTTACTTCATTTTAGAACAGGCGTCAGCAACACCAAGATTAGATGCACAACTAGTTAGAAATATTGGTAAAATTAACGCAATAGAGATAATAATTTTTTTCATGAAAATGCATACTAGAAGTTTAAAGCAACACTATATATTTTTTCTGTATAAACCTGCAAGACACAATTTGTATTTTTCTTATAACCTTAATAAAAAAAGATGAGGTAAAAACCTCATCTTTAAAAGCAAGAGTAATTGTCTAAGGAAATTATCTAAAACAACTAGCAAAAAAATTGACTGTTTTTTCAAAAGATTTTGCAGTTATATGCCCTATAGTAGCGCCTACAATGCTACCAACTGCTGTGAGTATAGTATTTGGAAAGGGCGAATTGGCGCAAGTTAAACCGGCAAGGTGGTATGATTGTTGTCCTATCATGTAGTAAGTAAATCCTGATGTAGGGGGCCACATTCAAGTTCGAAGTGCAACACGGTGTAAATTTTCATTAAAGGCCTCAAGAGGAGTTAACCATCCCAAAGATTTTCTGGGTGTTGTATTGTAATTTTCCATGACTTCATCAAATTCCTCTTGTTTCATATTTTTCACATCTG
>CAMASM010000020.1 GCA_945860985.1 Candidatus Finniella inopinata | reverse complement strand
CAGGCGATCAAGTGGCAAGGACCGGAGTGTACCGCCTAGTACATGAGGACCGTAGACACGCAGATCAACGCACTGACCGTCTTTAAAGACAAGGGTCAGAGATGGCAAGCTCAAATACTGAGCTAACTTACACGGTGCGGAACTCTTTTAAAACGAAACGAAAAAAGAATGAGAAAGGAAATGAAGAAGATAGAGGAAAGGAGTGATAAAATGAGTACTAAGCACCTATAAATTGATTGCCTTTCACTAGGTTGCCACTTAAGCCTTGCTCGCTCGCAGTGATGATAATCTACTAACCTAATTCGGGATTAGACGGATGCAAAAACATGGGCTACTTCTCAGTTTCCCTACGACTTGATCGTAGGGTCTAGTGAATAAATTCGATTTTTATAAAAAAACTAAATAACACTGGCCCCCAAGATACCAAGACTCTCTACGCGCTTACGCGCTGTTCGTCTAGGTTCTGGGGAAATTGGCTGAGGAGCTAATCCCGAATTAGGGTTAGTAGGTTTGTCATTAGAAGGCCTGCAAGGGCCGTGCTGATCCAGTAATAATGAGTTGCTGTTATTTCAACTAGCTATCAAACACTTTCTCAAAACTCTCAGTAAAGCTTTTTAAATCACCCAATTCCACTGTTGGCCCACACCAGATTCTGAAACTTGGTTTTGAATTTGCGTGGTTAACAATATCAAAAGCTTGCCCGCTAGAAGCCAATGGTTTAGCAAATTCCCGATATTGTTCAAAACTTGTGAAACCCTCAACATAAAAACACACCGCACCACCGGGAGACTGTATACTCCAATCAGCCATAGGTGTTAATCCTTTTGTGTTAAGCACCCAATCATATAAAAATTTTACATTGACTGCAGATTTAGCATATAAGCCAGCAGATCCCGAAGATTCCGCCCAATCTAAAGCACTTTCTACATCTGCCAAAGCAAGCATTGAAGGTGTATTAAGCGTTAATCCATCAAAAATTCCGAGGTTAACTTTATCACCGCTCCATAAGCTAAACACTCTTGGGATTGGCCAACTTGGTCGATAATTTTCCAAATGTTCTAAAGCTTTTGGGCTAAGCGCAAGCATTCCATGGGCTGCCTCTCCTCCTAAACCTTTTTGCCAAGAAAAGGCCACTGCATCGAATTTATGAAATGGAATATCAAAACAATAGGCCGCTGCCGTTGCATCCACTATTACCAAACCTTTGCGATCATCCTTAATCCAATCAGTATCTTTGTAAGCCACTCCAGTTGTTGTTGCACTTAAGGTTATTACCAAGTCATTATCAGGGTTATGATTAAGCTGTGGCAATGTGCCATATTCTGCTTCAAATATGTTTGCATCAATTTTTAACTGATTTTTTATATCATCTGCCCAAATTAAGCTAAATACATCCATTACATGAACATCAACGGGTCTACTACCAAGCAAGCACCACATTGCCATTTCCACAGCCCCGGTAGCTGATCCAGGCACAATTGCAAGCTTGTAGTCATCAGGAATGTTAAGCAAGTTTTTTTGGCGATCAATAATTGATTTTAAATGCAACTTACCCACATCACTTCGGTGCGACCTATGTAAATAAGGTTTTTCTAGTTTCTCAAGAGACCATCCCAAATGTTTTACACAAGGACCAGAACTAAAAAATGGGCGCATAAACTAACCTTTTTGAAATAAATATTGCAATGATTGTCCTATTCTTAACAAGAAAGAAGACCTTTCAACGTCATTACTAGCACGTAAAGGAATAACTACTTTTTCACTCCAGTCAGGGTGCGTAACAACAACCTCACCAACCTTAGTGCCTGCTTTAATAGGAGCTACCAAAATATCTTCATAATAAATTACAGCCTTTGTTTGCTCCAAATGACTTCTTTGAATATTTAACAGGTGTAGCTCTGGTTCAACTGCAACTTTTGAGACCACCCCATAACGTACAGGTATTTCAATAATCGGTTTATTTGCTGGAAAAATTGTGTAGTTACCAAAGTTATTAAAACCCCACTGCAATAATCTTCTAGCTTCGCTTGCCCTTTGTTCCATAGAACGCAAACCAGAAACCACTAAAAATAAACGCCTACCCTTTTGCACTGCTGAAACAACTATTCCATAACCAGACTTCTCTGTATGACCTGTTTTTATACCATCACAACCTGATTTATCGTTTAGTAAAACGTTGCGATTGGGCTGGGTAATACCACGGTAAGTAAAAATGGTTTCTTTATAAAATCCGTACCACTTTGGAAAATCTTCAAAAGTACGCTTACTCATGATGAAAAGATCTTTTGCTGTAGATTGATGCCCTTCATGAGGCAACCCGCTAGCATTTTTAAATTCTGTTTGAGCACAACCCATTTCCTTGGCACATTTTGTCATATCAACAGCAAAGGCTTCTTCTGACCCGCTAACGAATTCAGCCAGAGCAATAGCTGCATCATTACCTGAAGCAACAATCAATCCTTTAATAAGATCACTAACCGTAACTTGATCTCCCACTTCAAGATACATGTCGCTGCCTTCCATTTGACGAGCATTACGTGAAATAGTAACTAATGATTCTGGCTTAATATGCCCTGAATTCAAAGCTTTCATGATCATATACGCGGTCATTATCTTGGTCATAGAAGCTGGTTCTAAAGGTTCATCTGCGTTTTTAGCTAACAAGACCTGACCCGTATTATAATCAACCAAAAGTGCATGCGTTGAATTAACCTCTATACCATAGGGTTGAAGAATGTTTTTTTGTTCATCTTTAGGTTTTTCAGCTTTTTTTGATTTTGCTTTAGGCTTTGCTGCTACTTTTTTCTTTACTTTAGAAACGTCAGTCTTTTTTACTTTTGCACTAACATAATTTGAAACACTTAACAAAAGAACTGTAATTAACAATTTTATAAACATTCTAATCCTTTAATATAATGGCCTGCATATGACCTTTTTCTTGGCACTGCTTTAAAATCTGTGGGGAGATCTTGTCACTAAAAGGCCCAACTCGTACATTGTAAAATGTCTGGCCACTCGGATGCAATGCCGATTGCACTGAAGCTTTCCAAGCTTTTGGCAAAGCACTCGCAACCTTTTGAGCATTGGCCTTTTGTATGTATGATTCGCCCAAATTAACATAGTTATTAAAAGCAACAGGAACTTTTGCGACTGATGTTTTTGTAGTAGCTGTTTTGGCTGCATTTGGAGCAACTCCATCTAAAACATCATCAATTGTAATTGGTAAATCTCCCAATGGCTTATTAATTGGTTTAGAAACTTCCTTAATAGGTTGATCTACCTGTTTGTGACCCACTGTTTCGTTCGAATTATGTCTACCTGCAATTTCTTCATTGTACACTTGTTGCCATGTACGGCCATCTTTCATTTTGCCACGACTACTACCATGCCTTGCCAAATAATCAGACAAGGCCCTACTTTCATCTGGAACACTTTGTACCCTAACTGTCATCAACCCTTTGCTGTATGTGCCAAGCGCCTTAGCAGCGCCCACACTTAAATCAATGATTCTGCCCTGATAAGTAAATGGACCACGATCATCAACAACTAGTTTCAGTGATTTGCCCGTTTGCAAGTTAGTGACCTTAACAACGGTAGGTAGTGGCAAAGTACGATGTGCAGCAGAAATGCCATGCATATCAAACGATTCACCCAATGGTTTAGGTTTTCCGTGAAATCCAGGGCCATACCACGACGCCAATCCTGTGGCATCATATTCATAAAAACTCTGCGGATAATGCCATTCACCACGGCAAAAATAAGATTTAGTTGTAACCTTGCCTGTACCACCTATAGCACTTCTCGGCCCTGAAGGCCCACCACCACATCCAACTAATAACAATAAAAAAAAAATTACCAAATTTGCCAAAGCAGTATAAAAAATCAAAAACTTGTTCTTATTTATAGTCTTTTTTGCCTAATAATTACAGTCACATTTTTTTGTAAACTAAACATTCATTTTCTGCTACTTTGTCTCAGCATATTCAAAAAAGATCTTAAGATGTCCCTAGTTGAAATATCTGAAAAAACCCATAGAGTTAACTTAGATTTGCTATACGCAACCGATAAAAATTTTACAAGCAAAACCATATACAAAAATCCTTTGTGTTTTTTACACCAAACTGCTTTACCATTGCTTGAAAAAGCAATTTTTTTGGCAGGCCAACAAGGGTACTATTTCAAAATTTTTGACGCGTTCCGTCCAAAAACAGCAGCACAAATTCTATGGGATTTTTGCCCTAACCCAATGTATGTCGCAGATCCTAAAAAAGGTTCAAACCACACGCGCGGTGTTGCAATTGATTTAACTCTGGTAGACAAATTAACAAATATTGAACTTGATATGGGCACCCCATTTGATGACTTTACAGAGCAATCACACCATAGCGCCATACTTGCTCCTGAAATAGCAAAAAATCGCTACACGCTACTTGGAATTATGCTAAGTGCTGGTTGGGATTTTTACAACAGTGAATGGTGGCATTACCAAATGTATAGCCCTAAAGATTTTCCATTAATTGAAGAAGATTACGGAATGATGAATGCTGCCTAATTCAGAATGGATATTATTGGCAATTTTGGCTGTTATTTTGTTAAAACCAGAAGACATTCCAATGATTGCCAGTTTTTTGGGTAAATTAATACGTCAAGCTCAACAAACCTGGAGCAATCTAATACCTGAACTTAGGCTTAGTAAAGCCACCAATCTAAAAACTCAAAAAATGCACCCGTTCCACGCTGCGCCTCCTAAATCTAAGATACAGCCATTTAAAGATTAATAGATATTACACATCACCTTTAACCTGATCTGCTGCGCCTTTAACGCCATCTATTATGGTTTTAAGCTGGTCTACAGCGTCTTTAGCTTGCGCTAAACCACTAGCATCCGCTGCGCTACTTTTAGCTTGATCTACCCCACCTTTAGCCTGATCAGCTTTCTTTAAAATATCGTCAAAAAAGCCTTTTCTCTTTTTTACATTTGTAGATGAAGTATCAGACATTTTATTTAGTTGATCTGAATTCATCCCCCCGTCCGACACACTGCCATCGCCAATTTCGCCTTTTTTCAAAACCGACTTACGGGGATCCCCCTTTCTCTTTTTTGCCTTTCCAGGATTTTCATTTTTCTGCACATTTTCCGCTTCGCTACCAGGTGCAGTAGTCACACCTGAACCGTTATCTCCCCCGGTCGAACCACCTACTGGAGAACCGCCTGTGGATGAATCTGCTGTTTTATTTGTAGCATCTTGATTGAGGTCACTATTAACTGGTGCACCACCACCGGAACCATCTCCACCACCGGGACCAGCTCCACTGCCAGAACCATCTCCACTGCCAGATCCATCTCCACCACCGGGACCAGCTCCACTGCCAGAACCAGCACCTCCGCCGGAACCATCACCACCGCCAGAACCAGCACCTCCGCCAGAACCAGCACCTCCGCCGGAACCATCACCACCGCCAGAACCAGCACCACTGCCGGAATCAGCACCACCACCGGAACCATCACCACCGCCAGAACCAGCACCTCCGCCGGAACCATCTCCACTGCCGGAATCAGCACCACCGCCGGAACCAGCACCTCCGCCAGAACCATCTCCACTGCCGGAATCAGCTCCTCCGCCAGAACCATCTCCACTGCCGGAATCAGCTCCTCCACCGGAATCAGCTCCTCCGCCGGAACCATCTCCACTGCCGGAACCATCTCCGCCAGAACCATCTCCGCTGCCGGAACCATCTCCTCCACCGGAATCAGCTCCTCCGCCGGAATCAGCACCACTGCCGGAACCAGCGCCACTGCCGGAATCAGCTCCTCCGCCAGAACCATCTCCTCCGCCGGAACCAGCGCCACTGCCAGAGCCATCTCCTCCACCGGAATCAGCACCACTGCCGGAACCATCTCCACTGCCGGAATCAGCTCCACCACCGGAATCAGCACCACCGCCGGAATCAGCACCACGGCCGGAATCAGCACCACCGCCGGAATCAGCTCCACCACCGGAATCAGCACCACTGCCGGAATCAGCTCCACCACCGGAATCAGCTCCTCCGCCGGAATCAGCACCACCGCCGGAACCATCTCCACTGCCGGAATCAGCACCACCGCCGGAATCAGCTCCACCACCGGAATCAGCACCACCGCCGGAACCATCTCCACTGCCGGAATCAGCACCACCGCCGGAATCAGCTCCACCACCGGAATCAGCACCACTGCCGGAATCAGCACCACCGCCGGAATCAGCTCCACCACCGGAATCAGCACCACCGCCGGAATCAGCTCCACCACCGGAATCAGCACCACTGCCGGAACCATCTCCTCCACCGGAACCATCTCCTCCACCGGAACCATCACCGCCACTGCCAGAACCATCTCCACCGCCGGAACTATCTCCTCCACCGGAACCATCTCCTCCACCGGAATCATCTCCACTGCCGGAATCAGCATCTCCGCCAGAATCATCTCCTCCGCCGGAACCATCTCCTCCGCCGGAACCATCTCCTCCGCCGGAACCATCTCCACTGTCAGATCCAGCACCACTGCCAGCACCAAACCTTCCAAAAATCCCTGACAATGCCCCTTTTACATCTCCTTTAGCTAGTTTTCCTAGCGCTCCTTTTGCTGCAGCTATCTGATCAGGGCTCAACCCCGCTGCTTTAAGAGCAGCATCTTCTGCAGAGGATAAGGCTCCTTTAAAATCTCCTTTCGCTAAAGCGCTTGTGGCATTCTTAAATGCGGCAATCTGATCGGGATCTAACCCAGCCGCTTGCAAAGCTGCATCTTCACCAGCTGCTAATGCACCCGCCACATCACCTTTCGCCAGGGCACCTGCAATACCCTTTGCCGCAGCAGTTTGGTCTTCGTCTAACCCAGCCGCTTGCAAAGCTGCATCTTCACCAGCTGCTAATGCACCTGCAACATCACCTTTCGCCAATGCACTTGTTGCATTCTTGACTGCGGCGATTTGATCTTCGTCTAAACCGGCAGCTTGCAAGGCTGCATCTTCACCAGCTGCTAATGCACCCGCCACATCACCTTTCGCCAGGGCACCTGCAATACCCTTTGCCGCAGCAATTTGGTCTTCGTCTAACCCAGCCGCTTGCAAAGCTGCATCTTCACCAGCTGCTAATGCACCTGCAACATCACCTTTCGCCAGGGCACCTGCAATACCTTGTGCAGCTGCCATTTGCTCATCGCTCAATCCCAATGCAGCTTGCGCTGATGATAAGGCTCCCGCCACATCACCACTCGCCAGTGCACTTAGTGCACTGGCTACTGCGTCTTGATCCCCTGCAGCAAGGTCTCGCACTGCCTCAACAGCAGGATCTTCTTCTACTGCGTCTTGATCTCCTGCTGCAGCCGCTTCATCACCACTATCTTCTTTATTGCTTGCGTCATCACCTGTCTCAGCATCTGCATTATCAGCACTGTCATCTTCTTGATCATCAGCAGCATCATCGCTAGCAGCATCATTGCTGTCATCACTATCTGCAGCGTTATCTGCATTAGCGCTATCCTCGTCAGCAGCATCATCGCTAGCAGCGTCATTGCTGTCATCACTATCTGCAGCGTCATCTGCATTATCGCTATCCTCGTCAGCAGCATCTTCATCTGGCTTATCACTATAAATATGAACATCAACTTTAGGATTCAAGCTATAATCCATGGCAGCCATATCCTTACCTTTTAGCAGGCCATCAGTACCATACTTAAAAAGTGTATTGCTATATTTTGTTATTTTTAGCTCAACCAAAAGCCAATCCATGATAGGTTCTAGCTGCTGTATATAACACTGAGCATATTCAATCTCTTGTAATTTGCAGGTAACTCCTTTCATCTCAGCAATATTTACAATTGTTATTTTATCTATGGGATTTGGTTTATAGATATGAGACTCTAGCTTGGTTTGCAGATTTTGACGTGGAATGTACAAAATAACATGACTATGCCGCAAGGCATTAGATGACAGCATATCGGTCTTAGAAGCCGTTGTAGTACCACGTGAGGTACGCGCATAAAAACCGCGTAACTCTGCATGGTCTTTAAACCCTTCAATGGCCGATTCCGTATAATCAAGAATCTTTACCATCCACTTAGGCAGTTGGTTAGGCTGGGAATTCGTCCCCCCCCCGAATCCAAAGGCATTAAGCGATCAAAGGTCTGTACGAATTCAATAAGATTAGATCTAGAGTCTGCCAAGATTTTTAAATAGTAGTTTTCTTAAAGTGCAGATAAAATCCCAACAGACTCAAAGCTATATTTCAAGAAAACCTATTTAAAACGAGTTATGCAGTACGTTTTTTTAAAACATTGGTAATACGTAACTCTACATAATTATTAACTAAGCCTATCATTTCATCCATATGTTCACTATAAAAATGATCTGCACCTTTTAAAACATGGTAATCAATAGCTATGCCCTTTTGGTTACGTAATTTTTGCACCAAAGTATCTGTATATTGGTAAGGTACAACTGCGTCTTGTTCCCCATGAATAACCTGACCAGAAACCGGACATGGAGCCAAAAAGTTAAAATCATACATGTTTGTTGGTGGGCTAAGGGCAACGAAACCGTCTAGCTCAGGACGTCGCATCAATAACTGCATCGCAATCCAGGCACCAAAAGAAAATCCAGATACCCAGAAACTATTCACCTGAGGATGGGTTGATTGTAACCAATCCATTGCTGCAGCCGCATCTGCCAGCTCACCTTCTCCGTTGTCATAGGAACCTTCTGAACGACCAACTCCTCGAAAATTAAACCTTAAGGTTGAAAAACCCTTTGCAGCAAAAGCTTGAAACAACGAATACACCACTTTGTTATTCATTGTACCGCCATGCTTTGGATGAGGATGCAATATCAAAGCAACAGGTGAAGAAGCTAATGGACCAGCGGTATATCGGCCCTCAACACGTCCAGCAGGACCCGTAAAAATTACTTCAGGCATCTTCAAATTCCTTTCTACATTTTATAAACATGATAAAAAATAAAACACTAAATAAAAACAAAAAAATTTTACAAAAAGCTAATCTTAAAGTTGACTTTTTTAATCAACTATCATAACTTCATGATGAACTTAAGCAAAATCATGCCTCAACAAGGTAGCACATAGTTGGAATGAATGCCATGAAATTAAATACCAAATCTAGATATGCAGTAATGGCTATGATTGACCTAGCACAGCAGGTAGAAGAACAAAATGAAAAAAACTGTGTACCATTATCTTTAATTGCTAAACGCCAAAATTTACCCTTGCAATATTTAGAGCAGCTATTTGCTAAACTTCGAAAGTGTGATCTGGTAAAGAGTGCGCGCGGCACAAACGGTGGCTATGAGTTAGCAAAATCAGCAAATAATATTCGCATTTACGATATTATCGTAGCAGCTGATGCACCAGTAAAAGTAACTCGCTGCGATATCACATCAGAAAAAGGCTGCAATACCAATGATAAACGTTGTAATTCACACCAGTTATGGCATGAACTAGAACGTGTAATGCATGACTATTTAATACAAGTAAGCTTACAAGATGTAATAAGTGGGCAAAAACGTTTTCCTATGGTTGTTCTAAACGGTGAAAATTCATGATTTACCTTGATTACAACGCCACAACTCCAATTGTTCCAGCAGCTCAAAAAGCAATGCTTGAGGCTTTTGACTGCCTTGGCAACCCATCATCTGTACATGGACACGGACGAGAAGTTCGCAAAAATTTAGAAGACGCCCGCGAAAAAGTTGCCGCATATTTTGACTTACCTGCACGCAATGTAACGTTTACCAGTGGAGCTACTGAAGCCAACAACCTTATCCTTAAAAGCTTTAAGGGAAGAGTTTTAAACTCAGCAATTGAGCATGATAGCGTTTTAAATGCCCGCAATGACGCAATCACTATTCCTGTTAATGAAGAGGGAATTGTAAATTTTGAGGCGTTAGAAAAACTACTTAAAGCTAACAACGGTGAAGCCTTAGTATGTATTGTAGCCGTTAACAATGAAACTGGTATAGTTCAGCCGATTGCAGAAATTTTGCAAATTTGCCAAAAGTACAATTCTCACCTCCATGTAGACGCCGCCCAAGCAGTTGGAAAAATTTCACTAAATTGGAAAAACTTACCTAGCTTTACAATCTCTGCCCACAAATTCGGCGGTCCACAAGGTATTGGCGCTATTATTATTAACAAGCCACTTACATTATCGTCATTAATTACGGGCGGAGGACAAGAACGTGGCCTTCGTGCAGGTACAGAAAACATTATTGGTGCAGTAGGCATGGGAGCCGCATTTGGCTTTGATTTTTCTACACTCAAACCGTTCCAAGAAAAACTAGAAAATGGCATTTTGAATAGTTGCACTCAAGCCATAATCTTTGGTAAATCTAGCAAACGAGTTGCTAATACAACAAACGTTGTCATGCCAAACGTTAGTAGTGAAGTGCAACTTATGCATTTTGATTTAAACAAAATTTCAATAAGCTCAGGGGCTGCTTGTTCCTCAGGTAAGGTTAAAACTTCACATGTGTTACGAGCTATGGGAATCCCTGAAGAAACAGCAAAGTGCGCCGTAAGAATCAGTACCGGCTGGACCACTACTGAATCTGATATTAATCAATGTATCGCAGTTTGGGATGGCTTATTCAACAGCCAACATTTAAAAGAAGGCAAGGCGTAACATGACACAAACAATTTATCTAGACTACCAAGCTACCACACCGTGCGATCCACGTGTTCTTGAAAAGATGTTGCCGTTTTTTACCAAAATTTTTGGCAACCCACATTCACGTAACCATTCATATGGCTGGGAAGCTGAACAGGCGGTAGAAACAGCGAGAGAACAGGTTGCAAACTTAATTAACGCCAACCCCAAAGAAGTAATTTTCACAAGTGGCGCAACCGAATCCAATAATATTGCCATTAAAGGAGCTGCAGATTTTTATAAAGACAAAAAAAATCACATTATCACTTGCGTGACCGAACACAAATGCGTGCTAGACAGTTGCCGCCATTTAGAAGAACGTGGTTTTAAAGTGACCTACCTACCAGTAAAATCTAATGGTTTGGTTGATTTAGATTTATTAAAAAACTCCATTACCGATAAAACCATCCTTGTTTCAATTATGATGGTTAACAACGAAATTGGTGTAATTCAGCCTATTACTGAAATTGGCAAAATTTGCCGTGATCACAATGTGTATTTCCACACTGACGCCGCACAAGCTGCTGGAAAAATTGATATAGATGTAGAAGCCATGAATATTGATCTTTTAAGTATTTCTGGCCACAAAATCTACGGCCCCAAAGGAATTGGCGCTTTATATGTACGCAGAAAACCACGCATACGTTTAAATGCCTTAATAAATGGTGGCGGCCAAGAACGCGGAATACGTTCAGGCACACTTCCAACACCCCTATGCGTAGGATTGGGTGAAGCTTGTGCCATTGCTAAAGCAGAAATGAAAGATGAAAATAAAAAAATAAAGATCCTGTATGACAGGCTATACAACGGATTGAGTGAAAATCTTAGTGAAATTTATGTAAACGGAGACCAAATAAACCGTATTCCTGGCAACCTAAACATTAGTTTTGCCTATGTTGAAGGCGAAGGTTTAATGATGGGTATTAAAGATTTAGCAGTTTCTTCAGGGTCAGCTTGTACTTCGGCATCACTAGAGCCATCTTATGTATTAAGAGCAATTGGAGTAGAAGAAGATCTGGCTCACACTTCTTTGCGTCTTGGCATTGGTCGCTTTACAACAGAGGATGAAATTGACCAGGCAATTGCTTCAATTACCAAAGCAGTCAATAAATTACGCGAAATGAGCCCTCTTTGGGATATGGCACAAGAAGGCATTAACATGAAATCAATACAATGGGCAGCACACTAGGAGGAATTTATGGCATACAGCGAAAAAGTTATTGAGCATTTTGAAAACCCAAAAAACGTGGGTAAACTCGACAAATCACAAAAAAATGTCGGAACTGGTTTGGTTGGCGCACCAGCATGCGGTGATGTAATGCAGTTACAAATTGAAGTTGGTGATGACGGCACAATTAAGGATGCAAAATTCAAAACATTTGGATGCGGTTCAGCAATTGCCTCATCATCTTTAGTAACTGAATGGATTAAAGGTAAAAATATTGAGCAAGCAGCTGAAATTAAGAACACAGAAGTTGCCAAAGAATTAGCGTTACCCCCAGTTAAAATACATTGCTCAATTCTTGCAGAAGATGCCATTAAGGCAGCTATTGCGGATTTTAAGTCAAAGCAAAACTAAAGGAATTTATGCACCAGGCAATTTCAGTATCACCTGCAGCCCTAAACCAAATCCGCCACTTGCTAGCAGAGCGCGATAAGCCAAGTCTTGGTATTCGCATTGGCTTAAAAACAAAGGGTTGCAATGGCCTAGCTTACAATATTGAATACGCAGACGAACAGCACTCCCTTGATGAATGCATAAAAATAGATGAAATAACTATTTTGATTGACCCTAAGGCAATTATGTTTTTAATTGGCACTGAAATGGATTTTACAGCTGATAAATTTCAATCTGGCTTCGTATTTAATAATCCAAATGAAAAAGGCCGCTGTGGCTGCGGAAAGTCATTCCGTGTCTAGTATGCATAAAGATCCATTTAGTTTATTCGGCTTACCAATTAGCCTGTTTGTACATATGCCCACTTTGAACGAGCGTTACCAGGCTTTAATGAAAGACCTACACCCAGATCAATTCTTTGGAACAGATGCTTTCATGAAACAAAGCGCTGAACACTTGGTGGCGTACGCTAATCAGGCCTATAAAAACTTACAATCGCCTATAAAATGTGCTGAAGAAGCCCTTAAAGCCAAAGGATGGAAAATTCCAGATTCAGATCAACCAACAACCACTGATAAAGTTATGTTAATGGAAATGATGGAGCTACAAGAAATGGCGCAAAATGGTGAAGATATCCGCCCATTTTACCAAGATTGTATCTTGAATATTGAATCGGCTTTATTAAAAGATAATCAAGAACAAGCTGAATCAGCTTTTACAAGGCTTAAATTTATAGCAAGACTTTTGGGTAACTAATAATGCTTTTACAAATCAGCGAACCAAATAAAACCTCCGCCCCCAAAGTCCTAACCAAAGCCATTGGCATTGATTTAGGTACGACCAATTCAGTAGCGGCAATTTTTGAAAATGGTAAATCAAAAGTACTAGAAGATGACTTGGGACCACTATTTATGCCATCGGTCATTAATACAGAATTTGGTGATTTGCGCTCAACCAAACGTATGATGCATCAGCCAACCGCAATTATTAGTGGTGAACATTCTGCACTTACCGCAGCCAGAGACATTTTAAAAACTTTAAAGTCACGTGCAGAAAAAGCCATTGGTCACGAAGTTTGCCAAGCTGTAATTACAGTGCCGGCTTATTTTGATGATACAGCGCGCCAAGCCACGAAAGATGCCGCAACTCTAGCAGGACTTGAGGTTTTGCGACTAATTAATGAACCAACCGCAGCCGCCCTTGCTTATGGCTTAGACGAAGGAAAAGAAGGTACCTTTGTTGTATATGATTTAGGTGGAGGCACTTTTGATGTATCTATTCTTTCAATGCGCAAAGGAGTATTTCAGGTATTAGCCACAAGTGGGCATACTCAATTAGGTGGAGATGACATTGATAATGCTATAGCGCTACACTTTGACTGGAATGATTTACTAAAAGCAAGATTTGCAAAAGAAAACCTAAGCCACGGTTTAAATGAAGAAAAATTAAGTAATCTGTGCCAGCCATTTATTAAACAAACTTTAGAAATTTGTGGCCAAGCCATTAAAGATGCAGGCATTAGCAAAAACCAAATTGATGGTGTAATTTTAGTGGGTGGATCAACCCGCTTACAATCAGTTAGAGTTGCTGTTAAAGACTTTTTCAACCAAGATCCTTTAACCAACCTTAACCCTGATTGCGTAGTCGCCTATGGTGCAGCCTTACAAGCACACCAACTAACCTATGGTACCAACACCCTACTTTTAGATGTAATTCCAATTTCCCTTGGCATTGAAACTATGGGAGGAATAGTTGAGGTAATTATTCCAAGAAATAGCCCTATTCCAATTCATATGGCACAAGATTTCACCACTTACGAAAATGGCCAAACCGCCATGAGTATTCACGTAGTTCAAGGTGAACGTGAATTTGTCAAAGACTGTAGATCCCTTGCTAAGTTTAATTTGAGCGGTATACCGCCAATGTTAGCAGGAGCTGCGCGCATCCGCGTAACATTTTTAGTGGATGCTGATGGCTTATTAACAGTGAGCGCTAGCGAACAAGCAACAGAAGTTAAACAGGAAGTAAAAGTAAAACCTTCTTACGGACTAACCGCCGAAGACTACACCTTAATGCTAAAGCAAGCTTATGAACACGGACATGATGACATCAATAAGCGAATGCTAATATCAACAATTCAAAAAGCAGAACAGTTAATCTATCAACTTAAAAATGCACTAAGTGTAGATTCCCACCTGCTTGACGAAGCATATGTAAATGATTTAAAAGATTGTATTCAAGATGTTGATCATGCTCTTGCAGCTCAAGAACGAGAATCCATCCAAAAGGCATGTGACCAGCTAGCATCGCTAGCGCAGCCATTTGCCGAAAAAAGAATTGCTAATGCCATTAGGCAAAAGCTACAACACCAAACCATTTCTTAGGAGATTTATGCCATCCATTCATTTTATTAAGCCTGACGGTGAAAAAATAACAGTTGATGCGCCACTTGGCCTTTCTGTTTTAGAAATTGCTCATCAGAATAATATTGATTTAGAAGGTGCATGTGAAGGCTCGTTAGCCTGCTCCACTTGTCATGTTGTAGTTGATGAAGCATGGTTTGAAGTATTACCAACAGCCACCGAAGATGAAGAAGACATGCTAGATTTAGCATTTGGGCTAACTCAAACTTCCCGTTTGGGGTGCCAAATCATCATCACTGAAGAGCTTGATGGATTAACCTTAAAATTGCCCACCGCAACACGTAATATGATGTTATAAATATGACAACCACATTAGACCCAAAAGAACGTTTTCAATTTGGTAAAAATTGGTCAAGGTTTTTAGAACACCTAAATAATGACCGTATTTTAGAAGCGGAAAAAAGTTTAAAGGAAAAACTTGGTTGTGAAGATTTAAATGGTAAAACATTTCTAGATATTGGTTCTGGTAGTGGACTCTTTAGCCTTGCCGCCTACCGCTTAGGCGCTAAAGTTTTTTCTTTTGATTACGATCAAGACTCTGTAAATTGCGCAAAGTATTTGCAAGAAAAATATGCAAAAAATGATCCGCGCTGGAACGTTGAACAAGGTTCAGTGCTTAATAAAGATTTTTTAAAAAAATTTGGCAAGGTTGATATTCTTTATTCTTGGGGAGTGCTCCACCACACAGGCCATATGTACCAAGCATTTGAAAACGTTGCGGATATGGTAAATGATGGCGGATTACTGTTTATATCAATTTATAATGACCAGGGTGGTGCTTCTTCTAGGTGGAAAAGCATAAAAAAAACTTACAACAATTCAAGCTGCCTAACCAAATTGATTCTAGCCTACTATACACTATTCAGGCAGTGGTCTATTACTTTTGTAAAAGATTTTTTAACCAGCGGTAATCCTTTAAAATCTTGGATTAATTACGGAAAAAATAATCGTGGCATGTAGGCCTGGTACGATGTAGTTGATTGGGTCGGAGGCTATCCTTTTGAGGTTGCAAAACCTGAAGAAGTTTTTAATTTTTTTAAAGCCAAAGGGTTTAACCTACAAGAGCTCAAAACCTGTGCTGGTGGCTTAGGGTGCAATGAATACGTCTTCAAAATTGAGCAGTCAAAGCCTTAAAAGTCAAACAACCTCACATGTGAAAATATTTATCCACAGGGGGTTGTTTTTTGAAGTTGAGTAATTTACTTTAGTCACTACGGTGATCATTTTCATTTATAGGTAAAGACGTTATGACCCATCCTTTGTTGGTCAGTAAGGATTCTGTTGGCCAAAGCTCTGACTTTACTGCCAACTTAGCAGCAGAACGCTTAGAACCAACATCTATGTTGCAGGACCAGTGGGTTATTGTACGTGAACTAATTGCCAATGACATTGGTGCTGGACACACAAAAAGTTGGATAGAACCCTTGGAACTGCTTGGCATAGAGGAAATGTTTTTAGTCCTTGGGTCAGCCAATGCATTTGCCAAAGACTGGGTAGAAAATCACTATCTAGCAGCTTTAGTTAAGGCTTGGCGCCAAGTTAACATGGTAATCCAAGGCGTTAAAATTATAGTTTGCGAACCAAAGGTTATAGTTGCCAACGCCAATGCCAACGCTAACATTCAAAATTCTACTGGTGCAAAAATTGAAGTATTCGAATCTTTTGAATCTGACGATCCAGGGTGTTACACCGGTGGACCACTAGACAACCGATTTACATTTGAAAATTTTGTTGTAGGAAAGCCAAATGAACTAGCTTACGCTGCAGCGTTACGTGTTGCGGAATCATCCACCCCGCAATTCAACCCTTTGTTTTTATATGGTGGGGTAGGCTTAGGTAAAACCCACCTAATGCATGCCATCGCATGGAAAATTCGCCAATGCCATCCAAGCCGTAAAGTGATTTACTTGTCAGCTGAAAAATTCATGTACCAATTCGTAAGAGCACTACGCTTCAAAGATATGGTCTCATTTAAAGATCAATTTCGTGCTGTTGATGTACTAATGATTGATGACGTACAGTTTATTAGCGGAAAAGAAACTACCCAAGAAGAATTTTTTCACACATTTAATGCATTAGTTGATAAAAATCACCAAGTTATCGTTTCTGCTGATAAGTCACCATCTGATCTTGAAAACATGGAAGAACGGTTAAAATCACGTCTTGGTTGGGGATTAGTTGCAGATATACATCCAACAACCTATGAATTACGTCTAGGAATTTTACAAGCAAAAGCACATGCTTTAGATGTGAAAATGCCAAAGGAAGTTTTAGAATTTTTGGCATTTAAAATCACTTCCAACATTCGCGAACTAGAAGGTGCGTTAAATCGCATCCTAGCCCATTCTAGCCTAATTGGACGCGCCATATCACTAGACACCACCCAAGAAGTTTTACGTGATTTATTGCGCTCAAATGATCAGCGTTTAACCGTTGAAGAAATTCAAAGAAAAGTTGCTGAGTACTTCAACATTAAAATGTCAGATATGGTTACCAATAGAAGAATGCAAAACATCGCCAGGCCACGACAAGTTGCAATGTATTTAGCCAAACAATTAACTAGTAAATCTTTGCCAGAAATTGGTCGTAAATTCGGCGGACGCGACCATACCACAGTTTTACATGCTGTTAAAAAAGTCCAAGAATTATCAGCTGATGACTTTGATTTTGCCAACGATGTAGAAATTTTAAAGCGCAGCCTACAAACCTAACTTTCCTAACCTTATTTTGGAGTAATTTATGGAACTTACCGTTCAAAAAAATTCATTTTTAAAAGCTTTGGCACACGGGCAAAGTATTGTTGAAAAACGCACCACGGTACCTGTTTTAAGTCATGTTTTACTAAGCGCAACTCAAGCTGGGCTTACACTCACTTCAACAGATCTTGATTTGTCGTTGGTAGAAACTATCCAAGCACAAGTACGTATTGCAGGCCGTATTTGTGTACCAGCTCATCTACTTTATGACATTATTAAAAAATTACCTGACCTGCCGATTAATTTACAAATAAATCAGGAAACCCAGCAGCTAAATATTAAGGCTGGGCGTTCAGATTTCAATTTGCCTGGACTAAGTCCGGACGATTTCCCGGAAATAACAAGCTCTCCCCTTTCCCACCACTTCGATATTGGAACAAAAGATTTAGGTTATATGATTGACCATACAAAATTTGCCATGTCAGATGATGAAGTACGCCACCATCTAAACGGTATCTACTTTCATCTATTCGAAGAAAACGGCTTAAAGATGCGCGCTGTTGCCAGTGACCTGCACCGCTTGGCATGCGTCAGTATCAATGCACCAGAGGGCTTAACCGATATGCCCTACACCATTGTTGGCCGCAAAGCAATTTTAGAGATACGAAAACTACTTGATGAAAGCCTAGAAACTGTAAAAATTGGTCTTTCAGATCGCCGATTTGAGCTCAGCCTACAAAGCAACAAAAACACAATTAACTTTAGTACCAGATTAGTTGATGGTCTATTCCCAGAATACCAACACGCCATAGAAGCCTCAGTTGAAAGAAGCGTTAAAGTAAACACACGCTCTCTTGCTGATGCAGCTGATCGTGTTAGCACTGTAATCACAGGCCATGATAAAATTTTACGAATTAACCTAGAAGGTCAACAGGCTAAGCTTTCAGCTATCAGCCAACAATTTGGCGCCGCCCAAGAAGAAATTGATGTTATTTCAACCAGTAGCGATCCTATGCAAATTTGTTTTAACGTAAATTACTTGCTAGACGTGGCAGGACTTATTAAAGATGAAGAAATGTTCCTAGATATTACATCTGTTGATACACCAACGATCATTCGTCCGGCTAATAGTAATTCCAATGACCAAATTTACGCAATTATGCATTTAACTGCTTAAAGAACGATATTTAAACTTGGAGATAAAATATGAGAACCTTTTCCAGCGACAATTATTCAGGAGTTTGCCAAGAGGTTTTTTTAGCCATTCAAGAAGCTAATAAAGACCACGCTTATTCTTATGGAAATGACACATATACAGCAAAAGCACTTAGTCTATTGAAAGATAGTTTTGGACAAGCAACAAAGTCGTTTTTTGTTTACAATGGAACAGCTGCTAATGCTCTAGGTTTAAAAGCAATAACCCGCTCACATCACTCAATCATCTGCGCTGATAGCGCACACATTGTAACTCAGGAAGTGTCTGCTCCCTTAAGCCTAACGGGGTGCCCATGCATTACCATTCCTGCTGTAAATGGAAAAATATCAGCTAAAAAAATTGAATAAGCCTATTTAGAGGCAACCAAATGGGGACCCCATAGCAATTTGCCAAAAGTTGTAAGCATCTCACAGTCTACTGAATACGGCACCATGTATACTACTAATGAACTACTATCAATTTCTGAAGTTTGTAAGACCTATAATCTTATTTTTCACATGGATGGATGCAGATTACCAAATGCTGCAGCAGCTATGAATACATCTTTAAGAGAAATAACAACAGATGTTGGAGTAGGCGTATTATCTTTCGGAGGCGCCAAGAACGGGCTACTTTTTGGAGAAGCGATAATTTTCTTCCGTAAAGAATTAGCTGAAGAATTTGAATATATCCAAAAGCAGTGTCTGCAGTTACATTCAAAGATGAGATTTATATCAGCCCAGTTCATCCCCTATTTAGAACAAAATGTATGGCATAAAAACGCACACCATGCAAACTTGATGTGCAACAAACTTTGGAATGGATTGTCCAAACTACCAAAAGTTAAGCTAGCGTTTCCTGTAGAAACAAATCAATTATTTTGCCACAAAATAGCAAAAAACTCCGTATAACTTCAGATGCATAAATGTGGCAGAAAAATCCCATGAACTGATACGACTACCTTAAACTCCTCCCCTACGTGAGTGTTTTCCAAACCCATATCACATATCATAATATGTAAAAAAGTTCGCTTGAATTCACCCATTAAAAAGTGCTACCTAGGACAATAGATTTATAAAGCTCTACCCTCAGTGACAAAATTTTTTTCAGATAATCGTAATAAATTATTTTTTGCAATTTTTGTAATAACTACCGCCATATTTTTTAGTAATATACGGTTTTCATTCATAGTTCCTTACCTTGAAATATCGCCAGGCATAAAGTTTTGCAGAACGGACGTTGCCAACGTAGCATTCTATTGGATGCTAGTTCTCATGGCTGGCTTTATAAGCGGTGCATATATCCTAGGAAAATATGGAGAAAAAAAAGGAATATTATTGCTTTGCAAGATTGTAGCACTTGGAACAGTACTGCCTTGCTTATTGATGTGCTTTTTAGGTTCACAAGAAAACCATATAATCAACAATAACGCTGCATTATTAATTATTCGTTTTTTAAATGCTTTTTTTCATCCAGCCGCTTTTATTGTCGCTGCAATTTTTTTAATGAAAATATACAATGACACCATAAGCCTAAAAATTAGTGCCTACATTACATTTGCAGCTATTTTTGGAATGCAAATTTCCTATTTTGTAGTCATCTACTTTGCTAAAAACAATCTAAACTTATGGTGCCAATTATTCTTAGCATCAAGTCTTTTAGCAGGTGCCCTATGCATGCTGTACGGTAAAACCATTGAAGAACAAGCACAGAAAATTACCACACCAAAATCACAAATTAAACCTGAGCCATTAGCTATTTTATTAGCTACACTGATTGGCTGTATTTTTAATGCAGGCATTCGTTACCATTATTTCTTTGTTGATACTTACGTCAGCAACATCCTTATTGCAGAATATGACCCAGCCCTTGGTTATATATTTTTCTACATTGGTTTAAGCATATTTTTGCTAATTGCTGGACATCTACTTAAACAGCACCACCAACTAAAAAATCTAACTGCTTCACTTATTGGAATTTTACTTGTAGGCATCGCACCAGTTGTTTTACCAATTGATTCGTTAGTTAATTACGCAGTCTACCAAGTCATCTTCGCCTTTTTTTTAGCAGGATTTTTAGCCCCGAGCATTTCTGTAATCTTCTCATTATTTAAAGATAGTCAAACCATTTTTCACTCAACAATGTGGTTTACCGTTGGGTATGCTTCAAGCAATATCATAAGCGACTAGGTTACAAGACAATACGGATTTTTCACCCATTTTCATTTTCTACCTACGGTCCCTCTAATTTTTGGCGGATTATGCTGTTTAATCATATTAACATCAACAAAAGTTAATAGATTAATAGAACCAAATAAATCTCAATAATTAAGTATATGTTAAATTTATGAATTATGATTTAAAAAAAAATATTAGTATTACCCTGTTACTTATTGTAGTAAGTGTACACTTTTTCATTTACCTAGGTTCAGCATTCCTATCCCCCACTCTTCCGGCCTCCTTACTTGGTTATACTGACCTTAATCCTAAGCTACCATACCTAGTTGATTGGGCTTGGGTAACAGTTATTGGAAGAATAATAGGTGCTTACATATTGTGTAAACTAGCACTACGACTAGGTTTTATATATCTTATGAGAATTGTCGTGGTTTTATATATTTTATTGGCTTTATCCGTCAGCTCCGCCAATTTCACTGATATCATTGTATACAAGGACGTGCAGCTTTTGTTCATACACCGTTTTATTAATGCTTTTTTGATGCCAGCACCCTTTATGCTAGTTAGCCTATTTCTTTTAAATCAAAAACCAAAAAAACCAATTATGTTAAGTGCATATGCCTGCCTTGCGGTTGCTCTGGGGGCAATTTTAATTTATAAATCTTTAGCAATAATAAAGTTTGCTAATGGTTGGCAAAACATAATGCTTTGCTCTTCAATCATCGGTGGAATTTGCTATGTTTTGTTTGAAAAATACACCCCCAACAAAACAGACAATATACCACCAAGTACTATTAAATTGGAGTTTAGCGAAATTTTTCTAATATCTGTTTTTGCTGGAACATGCGGCATTACCTTTAGCTATCACTTTGCTTTTTTGGATATTTATATCAATAACATAGTTATCTGCAGTAAATCTAACAATTGTCAGAATGCCAGTTTTGCGTACGCCACATTCAAGTTCGAAGTGCAACACGGTGTAAATTTTCATTAAAGGCCTCAAGAGGAGTTAACCATCCCAAAGATTTTCTGGGTGTTGTATTGTAATTTTCCATGACTTCATCAAATTCCTCTTGTTTCATATTTTTCACATC
>CAMASM010000019.1 GCA_945860985.1 Candidatus Finniella inopinata | reverse complement strand
AGATGTGAAAAATATGAAACAAGAGGAATTTGATGAAGTCATGGAAAATTACAATACAACACCCAGAAAATCTTTGGGATGGTTAACTCCTCTTGAGGCCTTTAATGAAAATTTACACCGTGTTGCACTTCGAACTTGAATGTGGCGATGAAACCTTAAATCCGTTAATTACTTTTTGCTTTTGCCATCAAGTTCAGAATCAATAGCTATCCCTCTTACTAAACTAGCAGCTTCTTCTATTTCTCGTTGCAATTCTTTTACTGCAGATTGAAGTTTTTGTGCTTTTTCAGGGTCTGCTTGCAATGCAACCATATTTCCTTTAAGTAACAGCAATTTTTTAAAAATTGACTCACATTTTGTATCAAAACCAATAGCAGGCCCCAACAAGCAATTAATTGTATTAGCAGCAGTTGAAGATGAATCTACCACCCATTCAAGTTCTCCTATGTTAAGACCACCTAATTGCTGAGAGCCTTTAGTTAAAGCGCCATATAGCTCTTTTGCTATCTCTGGCAGCATTTCTTTTGGCGTATATTTTAGATAATCATGGTTTGGAAAGTATGATACTTGACCTGCGCCACCACCCACATCAGCATCAAGAAGATCAGCTAAAGGTACTCCACCTGGTGCAGATGCAGCTGCATTAGTTAAATTAAATGCGCAAAGGAAAAGTAGCGCAATTGTTAGATTTTTCATAATAGATGCCCTAAAAAATAATTATAGTTGTTATATAAGTTACTTAATCATCCTTATCAAGGGTTAGTTTATTATTTTATATGTTTTTACAAAAATATATACAAAAATTGCATCATCACATTAATTGAATAAGAAAAGCTAGTACCTTTTGATCCAACTGATACCAACTCCAGAGTTTTGAGCTCCACCCACATCACCCTGCAGAGCTAAATGTTTACCAAGTGGAGTTGACACTATCAACTTGCTGGTTTCACTACCAGCGCCTTGCTCGATACCAACTTGTATTTTTCCAAATTCTTTACCTATACGCACTGCCTGGGTAGTTTTTCCTGCAGCACGCTCTGCGGGAGTAGCGTCTTTATCATTTTCAGCAGCTCCTCCACTAGTTGTAGTTTTAAATTCAAATTGGTCAAAACCAAGACCAGAACGTAATTTTTCAAAAAAACCAGCTTTATTACTTTGTTTTGATTTAGTAAGTTCTGCTAACTGAATGCTTTGTAAAACAGAAACCTCTCCAAGCTTCTTACCGAACAATAAAAGCGCTAAAACTTCTTCTTTTGCCATAGCTGGTGCTGAAGTAAATTCTAAAATGGTATCTTGCCCTGTGCCTTTAATTTCAATTGCAACAATTAAACCATCCCCTAAATCTTTAACAGCTTTAATGTCTAAACGCGGATTATTGCGATCATCATCAACAAAAGTTACTACCCCATGGGTTATTTTTAAAACCTTACCTAAAACATCTAAAGTACCTTCATATATCTCAACATTACCCACTAAAAATGGGTTAACTATTGATTTTTTTACATAAATATCCCCAAACATAACGGCATCAGCACCACCACCCATGACTTTAAATGAACCTAATGGTGCATGCACCAAAATATCCAACGGAAAAGCTGTACCGACATTTTTTTCCCGAATATCATCTTTATTAATTTTTTGATCAATAATTCCAGGAATACTTTTTTCTGAATTTTCATTAATGAAATATACTGCATTTTCTAATGTTACTTCACCTTTACAATTAACATTTGCACCCGTTCCAGAAATTAATAAGCTTCCACTAGCGTCACTAGTAAAGCTATCATTTTGTGAAATTCTTAAATGATTCAGATACAACGGCACATGAAAAATAGGAGAAAAAATATTACTAAAATCAATCCAACCTTCTCCATGTAATTGGCCATGTTTAGGGTCATTACTATTGGTAACATCTTTGCCATCAAACCTAGTAATAATTAACTTTCTTCCCTGAGCTTTAGTTCGAATAGTAATATCTTGGTAAAATGTACCAACCTCGTTGTGTTCATAAAGGCCATTGTCAGCATTAACTGAACCATCAAAAATAAGATTTTCTAAAGACCCTCTCCCATGCAAATTAATGTCTATATCACCAAAAATTCTGTCACCAGTTCCAAGCCAGTCTGTGAGTAATTTTAACTTTACCAATCCTTTTAAATTGCCATCACCTGTAGCACTTGTAAGATCAGCATGACCAGAGCTCTGCAAATTAATTTTATCCTGATCATGTATGCTTAGCTTCCAGGTAAACTTTGAGTTATCTAAATTACCTTCTAAATTAGCAGATAAATTATTCAATACTTTGTAAATTTCTCTATCCTGAAGCTTTTGCCAAGACCCATTTGTTAAATCCATTTTTATAACAAGCGGCATATTTGGTAGCTTTTTTAATTGACAGTTCAACAACCCCCTAACATGTTCCTGGCCAAATAAAATTTTTAAGGCACCTATTTGAATATTGCGCAAACTAAGTGCGTAACTACTTTCCTCATTAGATTCTGATAACTTAAGATCTCGCACCTCTAACATGCCTTCACAAAATTGCATTTGTGCAAATCTCATCCCTTTTTTCCAATCATAGGTAGATGGCTTTAAAAGCACTATTTGTAAGTCGTGAACGTGCAATTTTAACTTCTCAACCTGGAGTTCTTTTTGGTTACTATTAAAATTAATAACCGCTTCTATAGGATAATTTTGGTAATTACCTTTAACTAATTTATTTGAAACACATAAAGTTCCATGTCCTAAACCATCATTCAAATCAATATCTGTGTTAATGGGCAAATAAAAATCATTACTCTGTATAAGCCCTTCACCTTGCAGCTTCATACCACCTCTTTCAAACCCTTTAAATTTAGTAAACTGTGCATGTAGATTTAAATTACCCTTAGCATCTGGTAGGAATGGTTTTAAAAATTTTTGCAAATCTTCAATGACAATGTCACTTGAACCATTAATTTCAAATGGTAATAAACTGATTGATATATCAATGCTTGCCGTATTTTTTTCATCTGCCTTTAATTGAGCATTTAACTTAACATTGTTGGGATCTTTAATGTAACATTCACCATCGAGCACATATCCATTTGCTGTGATAATTTTTAAAGGTTTAAGTTGCCAATCATTATCTTTTACAAGGCTTCCTGTAACAAGGACTTCATTTCCCAAAAACTTAGCAACCTGTTCATTAACAAACGCAGTAATATCACTATTTGATGTAAAATTGATTGAATTTTCATAAATCTGGGCATCTACTTTTATTTTATGATCAAGCCAAAAACCAGATATCTGTAGTACCGCATGATCATCTGATGATGCTAAATTAATATTAAGATCCTGACCATTGTTGGTAATGGTTATAATTGATTCTTGATTAAGGCGCCTTAATTTTGCACTTAAAAATTCTTTATTGATGGCAAGTCTAATAATGGAAATATTTTCAAACCATTGCAAATAATTTGTAAAATTGTGTAAAGCATAAGCAATTTCGCTAGGAGAAAATTTTCCAAAATCAAACTTTTCATCGCTTTCAGGTTTTATAATCGATGCTTCATTTACTTCCAAAATGATTTTAGAAAAATTAAAGTTTGGTATTTTCCAAGACACCCCCTTAAATGTCGCAACAACTTTGCCTCGCTTACTAATTATCAATTCATTTAATTTAACTTCAAATGGAAATTTATCAGTACTTTTTAGTTGAATTGACGTTACCTCATAAGGGGTAAGTAACTTAACTACATTATTTAATATAACAATTTGTATAGTTTGCATCTGCAAAATTGCATAAAGCAAACCTATTGCCGTAAAGCTTAATAAAATACGTTTTATAAGGCTATATATCAAAATGCCTGACCTACGCTAACATAAAATTGATATGCTGCATCAAACGGTTTATTACTGCCTTCTAATTTACGTCTTTTTAATGGAAAGGCAATATCTAATCGTACAGGCGCATATTCCGTATAATAACGCAATCCAAAGCCAGCCCCCCACAACATGCTTTTACTAAAATTAGGTAATTTTCTTTGTGAAACACTACCACCTTCGATAAAAGCTACCCCACCAATAGTATCTGTAAAACGATAACGAATTTCACTACCAAATTCTAATAACGATTCACCACCAAGCGGCACTCTATTAACATCAATAGGACTAATTAATTGGTAACCATATCCTCTTACAGAGCCGTTACCGCCCCCATAAAACCTTTTGTTAGGAGGAAGGTCACTAAAATTACGAATCTTCATTAAGCCTGCCTTTGCAAACGCTGCAATTGTACCCATATCTTCATCTAAGCTATTAGTTTGAAAAGGAATATATATACTTGCACCGCCTTGCGCAATCATCATACTTTTACTAGATCCTAAATGTCCAGTATAAGGTGTAATACTAGCATTAATACGTAATCCTCTTGTTGGGTTTAGTAAATCATTTGAGCCATCAATAGTAAGTTCAATTGGAACTCCGATTAAACGAATAGGGCTTTTTTTGTTGGTAGTTTTTGGTTTAATACTACCATTTTCTAGGGCTAAACCTATTGCACAAGATAACTTGTCATTTAGTTGTCGTTCAACTTTACTTGAAGCAGCAACTGTTCGCCCCTCATACGCTCTGGTCTTCTCACTAAGAGCGTAGGTTTCATTTTTTAAGCTTTGATTGGCTGTTACAAAATCAGGAATATTATAATAAATTCTCGCCTTTGTTCTAATTTTCGCAACACGTAGGTTTGCCCCTAAATTTTCTCCATGACCTCGTAGGTTATAATGGTCCCATGAAATTCTAGCTTCACCGCCTTGAGTTGTTGCGTAGTGCAGACCAGCTGTTACTGCTCTAGGTGCTGATTCTGTAGTTTTAACATGCATGACAATCGGTTTTTCTTTGGCATTATCTGGAGTACCATCAACAGGCTTAGGGGTCACTACTATGTTATCAAACAAACCTGTTTGGCTTAATAACCTCCTAGTACGCTCAACTACCCGGTTGTCATAAGTATCACCATTTTTCCAATACAATCGATTAGCAATGAAGCTTTGGTCAAGATTTTTAGTGGGTTCAATTATTGAATCATAAATTGTTGCTTTACCATCCAAAAGTACAGGGAAAATTAACACAACATTGCGCTTTTCGTGATCTATTAAACCTTCTGGCTCATTTACGTCAACAAAAGGATAACCATTTTGTGAAAAGTACTTTTTTAAAATTTCTCTGCCTTTTTCTGCCTTTTCGGCAATTAAATCATCTCCTTTACTTATACCAATCAGATTATCCATGTTAATATCCATACTTGGTATATCAGTGTTATCCCTACTTTCCAATCGCACATAATCGATAGTGTAAACTGCCCCAAGTTCACAGGTAAACGTAATTACAACAGGTGCTTCGTTTAAATTTATTGTGACATCCACTTTGCAACCATAATACCCAAATGAATGCAAAACCTTTTCTAAAAGAATTTTATCACGCTCAACCCTTTTAATTATTCCTCCTATAGAGCCAGGTAATCGAACAATGTGTTCTACCAAGGTAGATACACTTTCCATACTTTCTTTCATTTCAGCAGTTAAATTAACTGGCCATTCATTTTTATAACTAATACCTGCTTGAGATGGCGCATGAACAACAGATTCAGCTTTCACTGATATTGCCAATGCACTAAAAGTTATAAAAATGCAGGCTAGAAAAATCCGCACATTGCTTTAAAAAAAATACCTGCATGTAATTCTAGCAAATATGCACAAGTAGCGATACGCGCTGAATTCTCAGTTTGTAAAATTTTTTAGGAAAATTATAAACAGCTAAGTTACATTTAAATGTAGTCCTAACTGTTTATTTAATTACATGCTAACTTAAGTTAATCCCAAATAGTCAGCCAATTCTTCTGATGTAGCTCTTGTGACTATACCGTAGTTACGTAAAAGAGCTATTAACTGTTGCGCATCATCTTTATTAACGATTCTATTATATTTTCTCTGAGCAAGCATTATGTATTCTCCAGCAATAGCAACACTGTTATCAGACAATTCTAAAGCACAATAGCAATTAAATCCTTCTTCTGCATCGCCGCCTGCACCAATTGCTTTTGCACTACCAGGATATTTCTTCATAGCTTCAGCAATTAACACGCTGTCATTAAACATAGTACCAATTGCAGCTAATTTAGATTGTTCTACAGCTTTTAGTAAAGGCCCGCCTTCTGAATATTTTTCAGCAACAAACCCCATACGAATAGGGGCATCTTCCTTGCTTTGTCCACCCTTGAACGCTTTTAGTCTGACTGCACCAATTTTATTAAGAATTTTTATTTTTGCTTTGTCTGCGTCTGCTTCAAACACCCCAAGAGGATTGATAGTTCCATCTTTGTTTTCTACAGAATTACAAATCCAATAAAACCCACCTATAATTCCTCCAGCTTTATCCCTGAAATCATAAGCAATCTTGAATGAATTGTCTGGAATAGCAACAGTATCTGATATACCAATTCGAGAATTTTTCACTAAACTAGCAAATGGTAATTTTCCAATTTCTACATCAGGAATATCTGAAAAAAAGAAACGAATGTAACCATCAGCTGATGGTGCAAATGACCTTAAATCTGCTGCCTCAATTTCAGCACTTAGGCGCATTGTTTTACGAGGATTTTTTGCACTAAAGTCAAAATCAAAATCTAGCACAGGAGGTATAATATCATCGCCTCCTAAAAGTTCTGCAGCCACATTTTCTGCGGCTGACTGTTCGTCTTTTGGTAAATCATCAGAAGAGCTAACTGCTGCAGATGGCAGTACACTGTCTCCAGCATCTGGTACAGAAGGCACATCATCTGGAATCCCAAGCTCATTTTGTGCATCATTATTATCTATATGTTTTGCTGCCCCTGGTTCTTGGTCCATTTCCACATCTTGAGCAGTAAATACTGTACTTAACAATGCAAGATGCGCTACAAGCATAAATATTTGATATTTTTTCACAATTCACAGCAACTTCACTAACCCCTAATATGAATTTGCGTTAAAAAAGTAAAAAAATAGTTAATGATTATTAGTTCTTTGCAACACTTTTATCTATTGATGGGCGCATTATTATTAGTAAAATTAAAGCTAACAGTGCAATGCTGCCACTACCAATGAAAGTTACAAATTGATCGTACTTGTCTGCAAGTGAACCACCTACAAAACCAGCTATTAGTAGTCCTATAGCATTAATTAAATAGTAAAAACCAATACCAGTACCCTTTAAATCTTCCGGAACTTGATCAGCAATCATGCATAAAAACATGTCCTGACTCATACCAATTTGAATGCCCCACAAGCCTACACCAATCAGCATCATCCACAACTGATTCGAGAATCCTAAAAATAGATCAGCTGCAATTAGTATAACAAAACTTAAGGCCAAAAATCCGTAACGTCCTAATTTGTCGGAAAGCATACCAACAGGATATGAAAACAATGAATTGGTGCAGTTGTATAATATTAAAATCCCGTGTGCAAATCCAGGATCCATTCCAAAACTTTGTGTAGCGTGCAATACCAACATAGATTCACCAATACGTGAACTCATAAATACTACTGCTATAATCATCAGCAACCAGTAAGATTTGCCTAACCTTGCTAAATCATTAAAATGTAATGGATGGCGCAAAGGTTTTTTATCAACTGTAAGCTCTTTTTCATGGGGATCATGAACAAAAATTAACAACAAAATAAAACCTATTGAAGCAGGTATACTTGCCAACATAAAAACTTGCTGATAATTACCGTTAGACATTTGCATGGCTAAAAAACCTATAGCACTTCCCAAAAACGAACCGGCCGTCGCCATAGTATTACGTAAACCGAAACATGCCCCTTTTATATCTTGCGGAGATAAATCGCCTACCAAAGCATCTCTTGGAGTTGATTGTACACCGTTGCCTAAACGATCAAGAAGCCTTGCTATTACTACAGCAGGAATGGTGGCAAATAGAGCAAAAATTGGCTTTGAAATAGTCATCATGGCATAGCCAAGTATCATTACCTTTTTGGGACGTCTTAGGTAATCGCTAATTAATCCAGAAAGTAATTTCATGGCAAATGCCATTGCTTCAAAAAAACCTTCTAACATAATTAGAAAACCTGTACCAGCACCGAGAATTTGCTTTAGGTAAAGTGCGATTACAGCAAAAACCATAACTGTAGAAATATTAAGCAACATACTAGCAAAGCCGATTGCCCAAACCGATAATGGAATTTTTGATTTTTCAGTTTTCATAAAGCTTACATACAATTCAGTTCTTGATTAAAGCGAAAATGATTGTCCAATCTAGCAACCGAAAAACAAAAAAACAAGCCTAAGCCTGTTCTCTTGTTTATCAATTTAACGATTCAGTTATGCAACTGACTGTTCAACTTCTTTCATAGGAGCAGCCTGCGCTAATAACTCCTTATCTCGATTTTGTGCAGTTGCTCGCATGCGACGCATAGCACTACCTGTACCAGCTGGAATCAATCTTCCTACAATAACATTTTCTTTTAATCCAGCTAAGCCATCAATTTTACCGGAAACTGCTGCCTCAGTAAGTACACGCGTTGTTTCCTGGAATGATGCCGCTGAAATAAATGATTTCGTATGTAACGATGCTTTAGTAATACCTTGCAAAACAGGTTGCCCAACTGCTGGATTTTTACCTTCTTTAATTAACTTAGAATTTTCATGATCAAACAAAACTCGATCAACATGGTCCCCAATAATAAAATTGGTATCCCCAGAGTCCTGTACCTCAGTTTTTTGCAGCATCTGCCGCACTATAACTTCAATATGCTTATCGTTGATAGTAATACCTTGCAAACGATAAACCTGTTGAATTTCACTAACCAAGTAAACAGCCAAAGCTTCTACTCCCATGACTCTCAAAATATCATGAGGCACTGGGTTTCCATCAACTAGCAAGTCACCCTTACGCACATAGTCCCCTTCTTGAACAACAATGTGACGTCCACGTGGAACTAGATATTCAACCGGTTGTAGGTTTTCATTTTCAGGAGCAACACCAATACGACGTTTTGCTTTATAGTCTTTACCAAATTCAATTCTACCATCAAACTCAGCAATAATTGCCGCGTCTTTTGGTTGACGCGCTTCAAATAGTTCTGATACGCGTGGCAAACCACCAGTAATGTCTCGAGTCTTTGAAGTTTCACGAGGAATACGTGCCAAAATTTCTCCAGCTGGGATTTTAACACTATTTTCAATTGAAATAATTGCATCAATTGGTAAGAAATAACGAGCTTCTAGTCCGTTATCAAGCTTGATTGGATTACCTTTTGTATCACGTATGCTTATCATTGGGCGAAGCTCTGCACTCGTACGTGAAGATTTTGCATCAATAACCGCACGGCTAGAAATACCTGTTGATTCATCGATAACTTCGCGCATTGTCACGCCTTCAATCAGGTCAACGAAATGCGCTATACCTTCTTTTTCAGCAATTACTGGAATTGTATAAGGATCCCACTCAGCAATTTTTTGGCCTTGTTTTATATCCTCACCTTCTTTTAGTAATAACTTAGCACCATACTGAATACGGTAGTGCACACGTTCACGATTTTGATCATCAAGGATAATGACCTCACCATTACGAGAAAGTACAATAGTTTGGCCAGAAGAGTTCTGTAAAGCATTAATATTCTTCAGCTTAACTTTACCTGGCATTGAGCTTTCAATACTTGATTGCTCAGCGCTTCTTTGAGCCGCACCACCCATGTGGAATGTACGCATAGTAAGCTGTGTTCCAGGTTCACCAATTGACTGAGCGGCAATAACACCAACAGCTTCACCAATATTAACCGGTGTTCCTCTAGAAAGATCACGACCATAACATTTTGCGCAGATACCAACTTCCATTTCGCAAGTCAGAACTGAACGTATTTTTACTTCGTGTATCTTTGCTTCACTAATTTCTTCAATTGAATCTTCATCAATCAGACCACCGGCTGCAATAATTATCTTGTTAGTAAGTGGATGAATAATATCCTCTGAAGCAGTTCTACCTAAAATACGATCGACTAAGGCTACAACAGTATTTGCACCTTCAACAACTGAGTACATATGGATACCCTGAGAAGTACCGCAGTCATCAGCAACGATAATGCAATCCTGAGCCACGTCAACTAAACGACGTGTCAAGTAACCAGAGTTAGCAGTTTTCAATGCCGTATCTGAAAGACCTTTACGCGCACCGTGAGTTGAGATGAAGTACTCAAGAACGTGCAAACCTTCTTTAAAGTTAGAAATAATAGGTGTTTCCATAATGTCGCCGGATGGCCTTGTCATCAACCCGCGCATACCTGCCATTTGGCGCATCTGCGTTACAGAACCACGCGCTTTAGAGTGAATCATCATGTATACAGCGTTCATAGCTTCGCCTTGACGATTTTCAGACATCGCCTGTAACATGGCGTCTCCTACTTTATCAGTACAGCGCCCCCACGCATCAACAACCTTGTTGTATTTTTCACCTTGAGTAATCAATCCATCAAGATACTGTTGTTCAAATTCTGAAACTGCAGATTTTGTTTGTGCAATCAATACTTCTTTTTCTTTTGGAACAATTAGATCATCTTTACCAAACGAAATGCCACTTTTCGTCATGTAGCTAAATCCTAATGACATAATACGATCTACGAATATTACAGTTTCCTTTTGTCCGCAGTGGCGGTAAACCATATCAACCAAAGTGCTAATTTCATTCGATGTCAAAATTTGGTTAACTAACTCAAATGGCATTTTGTAGTGTTTGGGTAAATAGTTGCCAATAAACAACCGTCCTGGAGTTGTATCAACCCTCTTGTAGCTAAAACTACCATCTTCATTGTAAACAGGAACTCTAGCTTTAACTTTACTATGAATGTGCAGATATCCTTGAGAAATTGCATGTTCCAATTCTGAAATATCAGAAATTAAACTACCTTCACCTGGCATACCAGAATTCATCAAACTTAGGTAATAAAGGCCTAGCACAATATCTTTTGATGGAACCACAATAGGCTTCCCGCTTGAAGGGCTTAAAATATTGTTTGTAGACATCATTAATACTCGTGCCTCAAGCTGCGCTTCCAAAGATAAAGGAATATGAACAGCCATTTGGTCACCGTCGAAGTCAGCATTAAATGCAGTACAAACCAAAGGATGTAATTGAATAGCTTTACCTTCAATTAATATTGGTTCAAACGCTTGAATACCCAAACGGTGCAGAGTTGGTGCACGATTCAATAATACTGGATGTTCACGGATAACGTCTTCAAGAACGTCCCAAACTTCAGGTCGCTCTTTTTCAACCATGCGCTTAGCCGCTTTTAATGTGCTAGCAAGACCATAACGTTCAAGTCGTGCATAAATGAAAGGACGGAACAATTCCAAAGCCATCTTTTTTGGCAAGCCACACTGGTGCAGTTTTAACTCAGGACCAACAACAATCACAGAACGACCAGAATAGTCAACACGCTTACCTAGCAAGTTTTGACGGAAACGACCTTGTTTACCTTTTAGCATGTCTGCTAAAGACTTTAACGGACGCTTGTTTGTTCCTGTAATTGCACGTCCTCTACGACCATTATCAAATAATGCATCAACTGATTCTTGCAGCATACGCTTTTCGTTGCGCACAATAATCTCAGGAGCACGCAATTCAATCAATCTTTTTAAACGATTGTTTCTGTTAATAACACGTCTGTACAAATCATTCAGGTCGGAAGTCGCAAAACGACCACCATCCAACGGAACTAGAGGGCGTAACTCAGGTGGAATTACCGGTATAACCTCCATAACCAAACATTCTGGCGGAGTATTAGATTCAATAAATGCCTCTAGTAATTTTAGGCGTTTTAAAATCTTTTTACGGCGAATTTCCGATGAGCATTCTGATAATTCCGCGCGAAGCTTTTCACTATCAGTTTTTGGATTAATTTTTCGCAGCATTTCACGTAAGGCTTCTGCACCAATTCCTGCTACAAAAGCATCTTCGCCATATTCATCCTGCGCTTGCATGAATTCTTCTTCAGTCAGCAAATCACCATAAGACATTGCTGTCATACCAGCCTCAAGGACTACGTAACTTTCAAAATAAAGAATTTTTTCAAGATCTTTTAATGGAATATCTAGCAACATACCTGCACGGCTAGGCAATGACTTAGTAAACCATATATGAGCAACTGGTGCTGCTAACTCAATGTGCCCCATGCGATCGCGTCTGACTTTACTTAAAGTAACCTCAACACCACATTTTTCGCACGTTACACCGCGATATTTCATGCGCTTATATTTACCACATAAGCATTCGTAATCTTTTACAGGGCCGAAAATTCTGGCACAAAATAAGCCGTCTCGTTCTGGCTTAAATGTACGGTAATTTATAGTTTCTGGTTTTTTTACTTCACCAAATGACCAGGAACGAATGCGTTCAGCTGTAGCAATAGTTATACGAATTGCATCAAAATCTGGAAGTACATCCATTGCGTTGAAGCTTCGTTTAATCTCTCGGTTCATGAATTACTCCAGAATAAAATATCAAAAATTTATACTCAAAATGGGGGACTTACCCCCATAAAAGTTAGTCAAACTGTTCAAATGCCACATTCAAGCCTAGTGAACGAAGTTCTTTTACCAAAACGTTAAAGGATTCAGGAATACCTGTTTCCATATTGTCATCACCTCTAACAATAGCCTCGTAAACTTTCATACGACCGACTATGTCATCTGATTTAACAGTTAACATTTCCTGTAGTGTATAAGCAGCACCATAAGCTTCCAGTGCCCAGACTTCCATTTCTCCAAAGCGCTGTCCACCAAACTGTGCCTTACCTCCAAGTGGCTGCTGAGTTACCAGACTGTATGGCCCAATAGACCTAGCATGGATCTTATCATCAACCAAATGGTGAAGCTTGAGCATGTAGATATAACCAACAGTCACCTTGCGATCGAAAGGTTCACCTGTTCTTCCATCTATCAATGTCACCTGCCCAAAAGATTCTATGTTGGCATACTCCAATGCACTATTAATCTCTGCATGGGTCGCTCCATCAAATACAGGAGATGCAATAGGCACACCCTTTCGCAGGTTACTAGCCATCTCAATTAATTGGTTATCATCTAATGCTTTAATATCTTTTTGATCTTTTTTGTCTGTATAAATTTCAAACAATTTATCGCGAATATCCTTAGTAGCTAATTCATTTCTGCGATATTTTTCAATCATTTCATTAATTTGACGTCCCATGCCAGCAACAGCAGCACCTAAGTGTGTTTCTAAAATTTGCCCAACGTTCATACGCGATGGCAAACCAAGCGGATTCAAAATAATATCAACTGGAGTACCGTCTTCCAAGTGTGGCATATCTTCAATTGGAACAACCTTAGAAACAACACCTTTGTTACCATGACGCCCCGCCATTTTATCACCTGGCTGAAGTTTGCGTTTTACAGCAATAAATACCTTTACTGATTTTAATACACCTGGTGGCAGTTCATCTCCACGACGTAATTTTTCAACACGATCTTCAAATGTTGCCTGTAACCTAACACAAGATGCATCAAACTCGGCTTTCATTTCCACAATTTCATGCATTACTGATTCATCAGCCACAATAATTTTTTTACATTCAGAAGGATGCAAGTTACTCAAAATCTCTGAAGTAATTTCTTTGCCTTTTGTTAGATCTTTTGAACCAGATACAAATTTTTGACCAATCAAAAGTTCTTTTAATTGTTGAGAAAAACTTCTCTCCAAAATGGCTCTTTCAGCATCACGGTCTTTTGCAAGACGATCAATTTCTTGACGCTCCAAAGCTATTGAGCGTTCATCGCGCTCTACACCACGGCGAGAAAATATGCGAACCTCAACGATTGTTCCAGATACACCAGGTGGAACACGCAAAGAACTATCACGCACATCAGATGCTTTTTCACCAAAAATGGCCCGCAAAAGCTTTTCTTCAGGTGTAGAAGGTGCCTCTCCTTTTGGTGTAACTTTACCAACCAAAATGTCTCCAGGATTTACTTCAGCACCAACGTAAACTATTCCTGCCTCGTCTAGATTACGTAATCCTTCTTCACCAACATTTGGAATGTCACGAGTAATGTCTTCATTCCCAAGTTTAGTATCTCGAGCCATCAATTCAAATTCTTCAATATGAATTGATGTGAAAACATCATCTTGAACAATGCGATCAGAAATAACAATCGAGTCCTCAAAGTTGTAACCTTGCCATGACATGAAAGAAACAAGAACGTTACGTCCCAATGCTAACTCTCCAAGCTCTGTAGCCGGACCGTCAGCAATAATGTCTCCACGCTTAACAATATCACCTTTTTTAACAAGAGGGCGCTGGTTTATACAAGTGCTCATGTTAGAACGTTGAAACTTCAACAAGTTAAAAATATCAACGCCAGATTTGTTTTCAGAATCTTTTTCTGTAACACGAATAACAATGCGCTTACCATCAACTTGGTCAACAACACCATCGCGTTTAGCAGTAATTACAGCCCCTGAATCTTTAGCAACAATTGCTTCCATACCTGTTCCAACTAAAGGAGCTTCTGCTCTCAAAAGTGGTACGGCTTGACGTTGCATGTTTGATCCCATTAGCGCACGGTTTGCATCGTCATTTTCCAAAAATGGAATCAATGACGCAGCAACTGACACCAACTGTTTTGGTGAAACATCAATATAATCAACGTTTGAGCGCGGAAAAATACCAAATTCACCAGACTTACGACAAGTAACAAACTCTTCTACAATGCTTCCGCCCTCGTCTTGTTCAACGCTAGCTTGACCTATAATGTAGCGACTTTCTTCCAAAGCATTCATATAGATAACTTCGTCAGTTACCTTGCCATTACTAACTTTTCTATATGGACTTTCAATAAATCCATACTTGTTAACTCTTGCATATGTTGCCAATGAGTTAATCAAACCAATATTTTGACCTTCAGGCGTTTCAATCGGACAAATACGCCCATAATGAGTTGGGTGAACGTCACGTACTTCAAAGCTAGCACGATCTCTAGACAAACCACCTGGGCCTAACGCAGATAGCCTGCGCTTATGCGTAATTTCTGAAAGCGGATTAGTTTGATCCATAAATTGAGAAAGCTGTGAAGATCCAAAAAATTCACGAATCGCTGCAGCAACAGGTTTAGCATTAACCAAATCGTTTGGCATAACCGTATCGATATCAACAGAGCCCATACGTTCACGAATAGAACGTTCCATACGAACCAAACCAACTCGGAACTGGTTTTCCAATAATTCACCCACAGAACGCACACGACGGTTAGCCAAGTTGTCTATATCGTCAACTTCTCCTTTACCATCACGCAACTCTAGCAAAATGCGAACCATGCAAATTATATCATCTTTTTGAAGAACCCTGATGTCATCAGGAGTACTTAAACCAAGACGAGCATTCATTTTTACGCGACCCACAGCCGATAAATCATATCTTTCAGGATCAAAGAAAAGAGCCCTAAATAATGCTTCACCACCTTCAACGGTTGGTGGCTCTCCAGGACGCAAAGCTCTGTAAATATCCATCAGAGCTTCATCGCGATTCTGGTTTTTATCAATTTGCAATGTATTTAGCAAATAGGCACCAATGTTAACATGATCAATATTTAATAAATCAAATGATTTAACTTTTTGCTCATTTAAAATTTCTAGCAAATCAGAAGTTACTGAATCTCCAGCCTCAATATAAATTTCACCTGTTTGATCATTAATATAGTCGTTAGCTATATATTCATTAAACAAATCCTCTTCTTTAAAGGCAATCTGCTTAAGCCCATCAGCTTCTAATTTTTTCGCCAAACGCGGAGTTATTTTGGTACCGTTTTCTGCAGCAATCTCACCTGTTTCAGCATTAACCAAATCGTGATTTAATTTTGTGCCCTTCCAACGATCTACAACATACGGAGTTACCCAAAGTTTTTTATTTTTAGTGTAGGTAACGCGCTCATAAAATGTGTGAAGAATTTCTTCCCGTGACATACCTATGGTATCTTTTGGATCATATTCTTTCTTAGATTTTTTCGCTTTTTCCTTGGCATTTACAGTGTATTCGCTATCAAGCGCCATCAAAAGCGTTGTCACTGGTAGTTTACGCCTGCGATCAACTCTTACGCAGATTTGGTCCTTTGGATCAAATTCAAAGTCGAGCCATGAACCACGATATGGCACAATACGACCAGCATATAAAATTTTTCCTGAAGCATGGGTCTTACCCTTATCATGGTCAAAAAATACACCAGGACTACGGTGCATTTGCGAAACGATTACTCGTTCTATACCATTAACGATAAAGGTACCACGATCGGTCATTAATGGCACATCACCGATATACACATCTTGTTCTTTAATGTCGCGAATCGAACGCGCTCCTGAGTCAGCATCAACGTCCCATACAACCAAACGAAATGTAACTTTTAACGGAGCAGCAAAAGTTAGCCCACGAGTACGGCACTCTTCTTCGTCAAACTTAGGTTTTTCAAAATCATAATGAAAAAATTCCAGCTGTGATTTACCCGAATAATCTTTAATCGGAAAAATTGAACTAAACACCTCAAGAAGACCAGCATTATCACGTTTTGCATGCTTAGTATTAAGCTGCAAAAATGCTTCATATGAATTTTTTTGCAATGCAATTAAATTAGGAAGTGGCGCAACTTCTTGAATGCGACCAAAATTTTTACGAAATCTTTTACGACCGGTAAACGAGCGAACCATGCACGAAACTCCTACACGATAAAATAGAGACTAAAAACACCAGCATGCAAACACCATTTTGAAATACAATGAATGATATTTTTCTGCACGCCTAACACAAATGACAAACTTTAATAAAAATTAATAATTGGCTAATTTTGTACAATACCCTAAAAAAATACACTCAGCAACCCCTTTCACAGGAATTGCTGAGAGTCAAGTTATTTTACAGAAACTTTAGCTCCAGCTTCTTCTAGCTGTTTCTTAATTTTTTCTGCTTCGTCTTTTGATACAGCTTGCTTTACTGGTTTTGGAGCACCCTCAACAAGGTCTTTTGCTTCTTTTAAGCCAAGACCGGTGATGGCACGAACTTCTTTAATTGCATTAATTTTGTTCGCTCCGCCATCCTCAAGGATAACATCAAATTCAGTTTTAACTTCAGCTGCATCTGCGTTAGCCGCTGCTGGTGCTGCAACTGCAACTGCTGCAGCCGCGCTTACACCCCAAGTTTCTTCTAACAATTTTGAAAGTTCTGCAGCTTCCAACACTGTTAAGCTTGATAGTTCTTGTACTATTTTTTGTAATTTAGACATAGTATTATTCTCCTATATTTGTCTCGCTATTGATTAACTGTTTTTTGCTGCAAGCACTCTTGCTACTCGAGCCGCAGGCTCTTTTAGCAAGATAGCCAACCTTGTAGCTGGCGTGCTAATAATAGCCACAAGCTTACCACGCAATTCATCTAGTGAAGGCAAGGTAGCCAGAGCTTTTACTTCAGCTTCATTTAAAACTCTACCATCAAGGCATGCCCCTACAACTTTAATCTTGTCATTTTTGTTTGAAAAAGTGACAAGAGCTTTAGCTGCAGCAATCGGGTCCACTGAATAAGCCAATACAGTTGGCCCAGTCAGCATACCAGTCAAGCCGTCAAGTTTAGTTCCTTTAACAGCAATCTGAGCGAGGGTGTTTTTTAAAACCTTAAATTCAGCGCTTACATCACGCATATCACGACGCAGCTTAGTTACTTCATCAACCGTTAAACCGGATTGACGAGCAACCACAACTAGAGTTGAAGACTCTAGACGCTGGCGCATATCCGAAACCAACGCTTCTTTTTGCATACGGTCCATAGTTATACTCCTTCACTCGTTTACTATTCGAAACAGAAAGGGGTAAGCAAAAGCTCAACCCATTCTGTCTATGTAGGCGGCTTACACCATTAAACGGTTTCCCGAACCCACAGTCTTGGACAGGATAGGCTCCTGTTCAAAATCCCACAGAAATCATTTCTGCAGGAATAGATTTATTCAACCGAAAATTGGAGACCAGGCCCCATGGTTGAACTTAAACTCAACTTCTTAATGTAAGTACCTTTAACACCAGCAGGGCGTGCTTTTTGCACCACATCAATCAACGCTTTAATATTTTCCACTAACGCGCTTTCAGAAAAACTTGCCTTACCAACACGTGAATGAACCACACCAGCTTTTTCTGTGCGGTATTCAATCTGACCACCTTTAATAGCTGCCAAAGCGCCAGCAACATCCATTGTAACCGTACCAAGCTTTGGATTAGGCATTAAACCACGAGGGCCCAATATCTTTGCAACTTTTCCAACAATACCCATCATGTCAGGCGTTGCAACACATTTGTCAAAAAGAATTTCTCCCTTTTGTATTTGCTCAACGAGCTCTTCAGCCCCAACCAAATCAGCACCTGCCTTTTTAGCCTCATCAGCCTTAGGACCGCGAGCAAAAACTGCAACCTTATAAACCTTACCTGTTCCATTAGGCAAACTCAGCACACCACGAATATTTTGCTCTGCTTTTTTTGCATCAACATTCAAATTGATAGAAATTTCCACTGTTTCATCAAACTTTGCATTAGCGTTTGATTTTACTAATTTAACCGCCTCGGATAAAGGATATACTTTATCACGACTCAAACTCTTAAGGGCAGTTTTAATGCGTTTTCCAGTCATTTTACGCCTCCACCACTTCTATACCCATTGACCTGGCAGAACCAACAAGCATTTGGCACGCACCTTCAATATCATGAGCATTTAAATCTTTCATTTTAATTTCTGCTATTTCGCGAATCTGCTTCATAGTCACTTTTCCAACAGTCCCCCTACCAGGTGTCTGTATACCCTTTTGAATACCAGCAGCTTTCTTTAAGAAAAACGTATTAGGTGGAGTCTTTGTAACAAATGAAAAAGTACGATCAGCGTAAACCGTAATAACAACAGGAAGCGGAGTGCCTGGCTCAACACCTTGAGTCTGAGCATTAAACGCTTTACAAAATTCCATAATATTCAAACCGCGCTGACCCAAAGCTGGACCAATAGGCGGAGATGGATTCGCTTTTCCAGCAGGCACCTGGAGCTTAATATAACCTGTAATTTTTTTTGCCATAATTCCTCACTTTAAAAATTGAGCTGCGGTACGGCTTGGCAGCCTCCCACAGATTTACCTATTGCTTCTCTACTTGACCAAACTCTAACTCCACAGGAGTTGGTCGACCAAATATCATTACTGAAACCTTTAGGCGACCTTTTTCTTGATCAACTTCTTCCACGAAACCACTGAAAGAAGTAAACGGACCATCGTTTACTCTAACCTGCTCCCCAACTTCATATACCACATTATGCTTCGGCTTTTCAATAGATTCCTGCACTTGCTGCATTATTCTATTTACTTCTTTTTGAGAAATCGGGCTAGGCTTTCCATTAGCCCCAAGAAATCCAGAAACCTTTTGAACACCGCGCACCAAATGCCAAGTACTATCATTAAGCACCATTTTAACCAAAACGTAACCTGGAAAAAAATTCTTTTCTGCATTTACCTTCTTGTTGCCCTTACGTATTTCAACAACTTCTTCTGAAGGAACCAAAACTTCTTCAAACATATCGCTTAGCGATAGTTTTTCAGCTTGCTCTATAATGTGCTGGGACACCTTCTTTTCGAACCCAGAGTATACGTTAACAACGTACCACTTAGCTGACATAACGCTTTATCCAATAATTAAATTTAGTAAACGGTAAATAATTTGGTCCACAACCATAAAATAACCCGCCGCAATAATCGCAAAAATAAATACAACTATGGTTGTAACACGAGTTTCCTTACCAGATGGCCAAGTTACCTTGCGCATTTCCTGGCGAACTTGAGCAAAAAATTCTGGAATTTTTTTGAGTAGCGGTTTTTTTATTTGATCAGCCATAATATTTCCTTGAAAACTACAACAAAATGCAACATCTGCTTAACAGACTATATTTGCAATTTGTAAATGATTATCCACCAAATGTCCAGAACAAACTATCAGATGGCAGGAGAGGAGGGGCTCGAACCCACAACCTTCGGTTTTGGAGACCGACTTAAAAGTCACAAATACCTTTATTTACTGTCATCTATCTATCTCATACTTTGTCAAGTTATCACAAAGTTAGCATTGCATTTAAATCGTGGTTGACACAAATATTCGTTAGTTTTACTTTACTCTCATAAGTTGAGAGTGTAGCTATTAAAAAATTCTCTCATTGCAATATTAGCCTTAAAATTTTAAACAAGTAAAAACCTAGGGGAAATATTATGTTCAAAAAATCTCTCGCTAAATTCTTAGTACTTTGTAGCTTCTCATTTTCCTATTTGCTGCTGAGCTCACAGCTGTTAGCTATGGAGGGCTTAAATTCTTTTGATAAGGATCCACGCTATCTATTAATTAGCAGCGTTAAAGAACGTTATGCTGAAGCTATCGCCACACGTCAAGCACTTCTACGCACCGATCATAGTGCAGTAGCCTTGGTCGATATTGCACGAGAGTATTTAGCACAAACTATATCAACCCCCTCAGACTATGACCCTTTATCACCGGATTGGAGTTCGGTTATCCGGCACATCGTTTCAGGATATGGTGATAAAGGTGGGGTCGATACCGCAGCAGTTATTAGCGAAGATGAGCAATCCATCTTAAGTTGTGGTTTTGCTTTAAGTAGTGCCTATGAAGTGGTCAAAGGCAAAGATGGACTGCTTAATCCAGATGATATCTACAGTCAGTTTGGCAATAAATCTAGTATTTTAGCTTACGTTGAAACTTTTAACAGTATTGCCTCCCAAGTCCCTGACGAAATCTATGATTTTGCTAATGAAAATGTTGCACGCTTAAGTTTAGGTCACTTACGCACCTTTAACGCTTGGTTTGCCCATGAACGCTTTTGGGCCGTCGCTGGGGTATTAGACCCAAAAACCTCCGATGATTTACGCAATGCTTTTGGTGGTTATAATGGCAAAATTAGCGATATTGACTTTGTGAATGATTTAGCTAAAAAGCTTGATCTGGCGATTACATCAGCCAGTAATCATCCTAATCCTGAAGAAGTTGTTGAATTAATCAAATGTTCCCAACAAATCCTTCTGACCTTAAGTGCCGGACTCCCGATAGAAGATGGCGCATTTATAAGGCTTGCACCTAAAAACCCTGAGGAATGGCAAGTCATCCGTAAAGCATTATTTCTAGCACTAAGTGTTACCAGCAATCCTGAAAGTTGTGGGCGTACTTTTTTAAGTACCTTGTATAACTGTGGAGAGTATTTTCACAAAAAAACCGACCCAGATCATGTGAAGGAATACTACTGGCAACTTGAGGCTTTTGCCAAAGGTTTTTCAACAGTTTGGTCGGGGTTAAAGGGTGGTCAGTTAGAATCCACCATTCAAAGTCAATTAATTGAAGTTATTGCCAAATCAGACCCTTCATATGGTTATAAGCGCGCAAATAATGAACGTGGTTCAAGTTATGTTATTTTAAACAAAGCCTACGAAACTGCAATTAAATCAACCACCGTAAAGGATGCTTGCAAGGAGTTAGCCACTGCATTCATTTTGCACCCTAAACTTAAGCATGAAGAGACTTTTCGTGAACTTTACCCAGATTTAACTTTGTGGACAACCTATCACAGCCCCAGCTTAATGGCGAAAGATCTGGTATCAGGTGATCTTACCCCCCTTAACTTGTCAAAAGATTTTCAACCCCAAGGTGTTCAGCTAATTTATCAAGGTGGCAAATGGATCCTTAAGGCGTTGCAACTGGATGCCAAAGGTAATGCTACAGGTGAAGCAATTCTCTGGAGCCAGGGCGTAAACGCTACAGAAACTTTTGTGGGAGAATTGGCAAATAGTCAAGGGCTACACCTTTTTAGTTTTGGTGTGAATGGAGCTACTGCCACGATTAAAGCGATCAGCAGCGGCTACCATACAAAGGTTGGTGGTGATGGCGCAACCGTAACTGTTGCCCATGGCAATGAAATAGGTGTGATTGAATCATCGGCCTACCCCTTACATACCGATATTTTTACGAACAGCGTAGATGACGCGGCTATAGGGATTATGGCTAAGGCCTACATGGGCATGCGAGGTATTTTAGCTGCGCAACATGATAGTGTGTGGGTAAAGGCCTCGGAAATTATTAATTGTTGGAACTACCAAGGCTTTGAAGTAAGATACGCCGGCGGTGCTGCTTACAATTTTTTTCCACCTCAGGAACATGGTGCTCGAGCTAATAAAGACGTCATATTCTTTTCTGATGATATTCATGCAACATTTTCCACGCTTCTAGCCGGTCAAGATGTCTGTTTGTTGAACAATAATAATCCTACAAAATATGCAGTAACCCATGGAAGCATAATTCAGGCAGGTCATTCATTATTTATTTCTCATGGAGCTTGGCATGGTGAAACCAGATGGCTTTATGCTGGTCTAGGGGATGCCGAATATAAACTTCCTCAAAGAATTCTAACAGAAGAAGAGGCTAACTATTATGCTTCACGTGTGGCTTTTGAAAGCCCAATGGCTATGCTTGAGTATGGTCGCAGTCTTTTTTTTAGTGTGGGTCAATTACTAACGCTGAATCAAGCAGAGAAGGACGTTTTATTTTCTGGCTCTCATGTTTATGGATTATATGATTTGATGACTGAGCGTAGAAGGCCAACTTTTTCAAAAATTGAATGGCAGCCAGCCACAACTAGCAGCTACAGCCGTGGCTATGGAGGTGGCTTTGGTTCATTTGGTAGTGGATTTAGCAGCAATAACACTGGCTGGGGAGTTGGGCCTAAATTTGCACCAATGATGGTTCGCAGCCAACCATTAACTATGTCATCAATGTCTTACCAAGGAGCAGAATTCTCTCTTTCCAATCGTGGTGGCACAACAAATATTGGTGGTTCAATTAACTTTAGTTCAATGGGTAATAACATGAACTTTGGCAACACCACCCTTGGCTTTGGCTACAGCCGTGGTGATGGCGTAGGTTCGATGAAGTTGACTTCCACTTATACACCTCCTTCATTAATGGAGCAGGTACGTATGGGCACACTTGGTATTGAGCCAACCAAGAACAATTCAGTGCTTGACTTACACATGCTATCTGGTGCTGCGATTTTGCAGATGACTACGCCAAAGCAGCTCAACATCAACATGGGTGGCTTAATTATTCAGGGTGGCATAGAAACAATTAAAAAAGCTCCTCAGATTATCGATAAGCTACGTAAAGTTTATCAGGCTGGGAAATTGTTGGAATCCTCAACTACGTCAGGAATATTGCGTACAGGAAATGTGCTGAATGAAACTGGTGAAAAAGATAAGGAAAAGTGTCAAGAAGAAAGCAAATCCAATACTTTGACTGGTGGCCAACTTCCTGATCCGGATGATGAAGACCCAAAGAAAAAACATACAAAATTAAAGGATGGTGATAGCATATCTGAACATGACGCATTAGTAGAAGCTGAGAAGTTTTTAGGGGAAAATTATACCCAGGCTGCAAAAGGCCGTTACGTATCAGAAGA
>CAMASM010000018.1 GCA_945860985.1 Candidatus Finniella inopinata | reverse complement strand
GATGTGAAAAATATGAAACAAGAGGAATTTGATGAAGTCATGGAAAATTACAATACAACACCCAGAAAATCTTTGGGATGGTTAACTCCTCTTGAGGCCTTTAATGAAAATTTACACCGTGTTGCACTTCGAACTTGAATGTGGCATGTGTAGGTTTAGTACTTATTACTTTTATATAATTTCATTAATATTTATTTAATTATAAATATAAGTGTAGAATACAATGACTAGATTTTAATTTCCCGCAACGGCCATCTTGGTTTTGGTTGAAAGTCAATCTCTGTTGGTGGCACGTAGTTTTGTATCGCCTCAATTGCAGCCCAACCAATCATTGCGGCATTATCTGTACACAAATGCATTGGCGGAAAAATCGCTTCTATATTACGACCTTCACATAATTGCTTTAGTATGCCGCGTAAGTATTGGTTTGCCGCAACTCCTCCGGCCATTACCAATCGCTCAGCTTTATGTTTACTGTATTCTAATGCCTTAGATGTGCGTTCTTTAAAAATTTCCCCAACCGTAAATTGAAAGCTAGCAGCAATATCACATGCGCTTTGCTCATCTATTGTGTTCCTCTCAATCTCTAATTTCACAGCTGTTTTTAAACCAGAAAACGAAAAATTTGGTTCAGCAGAATGTTTTAAAGGCATTGGAAAGGTAAATCTTTTATGCTCTCCCAGTGCTGCTTTTTTTTCTAAGGCTGGGCCACCTGGAAAATCAAAATTTAATAATTTGGCAATTTTGTCAAAACACTCTCCGGCCGCATCATCCAAGGTTTGCCCCAAAAGCTTATATTGGCGAAACCCTAACACTTCAACAAACATGCAGTGTCCGCCAGAAGTTAGTAATAATAGGTAAGGGTAGGGTGTGTCATGGCTTAGCCTTGCAGTAAGCGCATGTCCTTCTAAATGATTAATCCCATAAAGTGGTTTATTTAAGGAAATACTTAATGATTTTGCCAACATAACTCCTACTAGCACTCCGCCAATTAGTCCTGGACCTGCAGTAACCGCAATAGCATCTATTTCTTTTAACGTTATTCCACTTTGAGTAATTGCCTGGTTGAATATTGGCTCGATATTAGTAAGGTGTGCCCTTGCTGCAAGTTCTGGAACAACTCCGCCATAGCCTTGGTGCTCTTTTACTTGGCTTCTGGTAACAAGGCTTAATATTCTGTTTTCGCATGCGGTATCTTGTACTACAGAAATCGAGGTTTCGTCACAACTTGTTTCAATTGCTAAAATATACATAAAATTTTTTTATTTTAACTTTTTATTAATCATGTCCTTGTACTGTAATTTATAGAGATAACGAATTAATTACAATAACGGAAGGTTTACAATGGCTGATACAGCAAAAAAACGCGTAGCAATCGCTTGCCAAGGTGGTGGTTCACATGGTGCCTTTACCTGGGGAGTCCTTGATAAGATACTGGAAGATGGTCGCTTTGAAATTGAAGGCATGACAGGTACTTCAGCAGGCGGTATGAATGCTGTTGCTACAGCGCAAGGCCTTGCTAAGGGTGGTAACGAGGAAGCTCGTGCTACCTTGAAACTATTTTGGGATCGTGTTTCAAAAAGCGGAGAAAAAAGCGCACTTAACAATCGTGGTCCAATCGATAAAAAAATGAATAACTGGACCATGTACAATACTCCAGGATTTGTAATGTTTGAGTTTTTAAGCCGTATGCTTTCTCCATACGAACTTAACCCTATGAAAACTGATCCATTGCGTGACGTTATTAAAGAAACTTTTGATTTTGACTTTTTGCGTACTCAAGATGTTTGTAAAGTGTTTTTGTGCGCAACCCATGTATTTACAGGTAAATTAACTGTATTTAAAACAGAAGAGTTAAAATTAGAATGTTTACTTGCTACAGCTTGTTTGCCGACTATCCATAGTGCAGTACAGGTTGATGGCGAATACTATTGGGATGGTGGATTTATTGGTAACCCAGTAATGTTCCCATTGATTTACGATTGCGAAACATCAGATGTAATCCTGATTCAGTTAAACCCAACTATTAGGAATAAGTTGCCTACAAGCGCTCGTGAAATTGGTGATCGTTTAAATGAAATCACTAACAACGCTTCTGTTGTACGAGAAGTGCGCGCTATGCACCTAATATCACAACTACAAGATGAAGGAATTATTCCTCCTGATCGTATGAAAAGAGTTCACCTTCATTTAATTGAAGATGAATCAACATTCCAAGAACTTGGATGGGGAAGTAAGTTAAATACTGAACCTGAATTTTTCAGCCATTTGTTTGAACGAGGCCGTGCTGCGGCTGAAGCTTGGATAAATGAAAACTATGCGAATGTTGGTAAGAAAACTACAGCTCCTATTCGGGAACATTTTACCGGAAAAGATTGGAGCAAGCACACTAGCCATAGTGGTCCGATGAAAATGTTGGATAAGAAGAAAAAATAGTTTTCCTTGTTACAATGTGTATTACAAAATCCCTGCCAATTATTTGGTAGGGATATTTTGTTATATTTTACAATTTTGCCTTGTTGCAATAGTATTAAGTATAGTGTGTTGAGGATATTTTAATGCTGTTTAAGATTTTTTTTATACTGCATTTTTTTCTCTATGCATTGATAGCTGCGGAACCTGCACCTGCTGAAGAAGTGGGATGTTCCAGCTTGCGTGTTGCTTTTTCTCGTTTATTTAGAAATTGTTGTTGCTGTTGTACAGATGAGGCTGTCAAACCTATTACTATAGTGATAACTCCACCGTCTTCACCGTTGACAACTTTAAGTGGAATCTCTATTCAAAAGCAAGAATCGCCGGTGGTAGTAGATATAAATTCATTATTTGTACCAGAAGAATTGGAAGAACCTGAAAAAATAAGAATTTCTCTTGATGAAATGCGTATGCTTATAGTGGAAAATAATGAAACGTCTTTCAGGATTCTTAAACGTTTTTGTCAAAAAATTGGAATAAAAAATATTGAGTGGGCTAAAAATGGTAAAATCGGCGTTCAAAAATTTAAAGACTACAAGCTGCACCTAGTTTTCATAGACAGACATATGCCAGTAATGAATGGAATAGATGCCACCAGAGAAATTCGCACACTTCAGCTGGATTGGGGTATAGAACCCATAATCATTTGTGTTTCTGATGATGATTCCCAAGAGAGTCAAGAAGAGTTTAAAAAAGCTGGCGCAAACGGCTTTTTCCATAAGCCATTTCGTGGTGGAAAGGGACGTTTTTCTAAATTACTAGAACTCTATTTTGAATTTGTTAGCTAAGAATTTTATATAAAATACTTTGCTTAAACTATTATTCTATGGCATAATTCCCCACAGTTATAACTTCTAGCCTGCTGATTAATTTTAATTTCAGCTATTTTCAGGAATCTCCTACATGCAATCCCAAAAAGAAAACTTCGCAGATTTATTAAACGAATTTATGCAAGACAGCCGTACCTTTGAAGGTAAGGTCGTTAAAGGAACTATCATTACAATATATAATGACATGGCAACAATTGACATCGGTATGAAGTCAGAAGGCCGAGTTCCATTAAAAGAAATTACAGGCCGTGTGGGTATGCATGAAGCAAAAGTCGGAGACTGTATTGACGTTTACGTTGAGCGTTTGGAAGATCGCCAAGGCGAAGCTTTATTGAGCGTTGAAAAAGCTCGTAGAGAAGCTTCATGGAACAGTTTGGAAGAGGCGCTAGTTTCAGGACGTCACGTAAATGGTGTAATTTTTGGTCGCGTTAAAGGTGGCTTTGCTGTTGATCTTGATGGTGCAATTGCATTTTTGCCAGGTAGTCAAGTTGACATTCGCCCAATTCGCGATTTATCACCGTTAATGAATATTGTGCAACCATTTAAGCTTTTAAAAATGGATAAAAGCCGCAGCAACATCGTCGTTTCACGTCGTTCTGTATTGGATGAATCTCGCGCTGAAGCACGTACAGAATTAGTTTCAAACCTATCTGAAGGACAAATAATTGCTGGTATTGTGAAAAATATCACAGACTACGGTGCATTTATTGATCTTGGTGGGGTTGATGGTCTACTACATGTAACGGATATCTCATGGCGCCGTATCAATCACCCAAATGAAATTTTGAAAATTGGTGAAACAGTTGATGTACAAGTAATTCGCTATAACCGCGATACTCAGCGTATCTCACTTGGTATGAAGCAACTTGAAACTGATCCATGGAAAAATATTGATCTTACTTACAAACCTGGCCAAAAAGTTACAGGAAGAGTTACCAATATTACAGATTACGGCGCATTCGTTGAATTACAGCCTGCAATTGAGGGGCTAATTTACGTAACTGAAATGAGCTGGACTAAGAAAAATCTTCACCCAAGCAAAATCTTAAACGTTAACCAAGAAGTTGAAGTTGTTGTTCTAGAAGTTGATTTGAACAAACGCAGAATCAGCCTAGGATTAAAACAATGCATGGATAACCCATGGCAAAAACTTGTTCAAGATCATCCGGTGGGTAGCGTTTTCGAAGGCATCGTTAAAAATGTCACAGAATTTGGTTTGTTCGTTGGCATTAATGATTTACTCGACGGTATGGTACATATCAATGACATTTCATGGAGTGAAAATAGCGAAGAAACTTTGAAGAAGTTTACAAAAGGCCAAATGCTTAAAGTTAAAGTTTTAGATATTGATCCTGAAAAAGAACGTGTTAGCCTTGGTGTAAAACAAGTTGAAGGTGATCCTCTAGCTGATGCTTATTCATTAATCAAAAAGGGCGATATCGTGACTTGTTCTATTACAGTAATAGATGATCGTGGCATGGAAGTAACTTTGAGCAATGGTTTGACAGGCTATATTAAGAAAATCGATATCGCTAAAGATCGCTCAGAACAACGCACTGATCGTTTTGCCGTAGGTGAAAAAATTGATGCTAAAATCATGACTATCGAAAAAGCGGCACGTAAAGTTGGCCTATCCATTAAAGCTCGTGAAATGGATGAGGAAAAAGAGGCTCTAAATACTTATGGTTCATCTGATAGTGGTGCTACTCTTGGAGACATTTTAGGAACAGCTCTAAACAAAGCTAAGTCAAAGAAAAGTGATGAAGCTGAAGAAGTAAAAAAACCAGCGAAAGCTTCTAAGAAAAAAGAAGAAGCTGTTGCTGAAGCTGAATAGTGGAGTAAACCTGGAGTTTCTTTGTAGCGAAACTCTAGCTTCTTTGTCATCCTCGCGCAGGCGGGGATCCATGGAAACTACTTATTAACTATATGAGGCTAGCTATAAATAGGGAAAGGTTAGCTTTCCCTATTTTTTTAAGGAGAATGTATGAATTGGTTAACAAATTTTGTAAAACCTAAAATTCAAGCACTAATTAATAAAAAAATCGATGTCGCTGAAAATTTGTGGACTAAATGTAATAAATGCGAACACATGCTATTTCATAGAGATCTTCAAGAAAATTTGGGGGTTTGCCACCACTGTGAAAACCACATGCGTATATCCGCTAAAGATCGTTTAAAAAATCTGTTTGATAATGGTTTATATACTTTACAGGAAATCCCCAAGGTTGTGCAGGACCCTTTGAAATTTAAAGATTCTAAACGTTACGTTGATCGCCTAAAAGAATACCGCCAAAAAACTGGTAACGAAGATTCTGTGCTAGTTGCTTACGGACAAGTTAAAGGACACAGTCTGGTAGTATGTCTGTTTGATTTCGAATTTATGGGCGGGTCTATGGGGGTTTACGCTGGACAAGCTATGCTTAAAGCCTCAGAATTAGCAGTTAAAACTCGTAGCCCACTACTGGCAATAACCGCATCCGGTGGCGCACGTATGCAAGAAGGCATATTGTCTTTAATGCAAATGCCACGTACAACGATTGCGGTACAAATGGTAAAGGAATCTGGTTTACCGTACATTACCCTATTAACCGATCCAACTACAGGTGGGGTTAGCGCTTCATTTGCTATGCTTGGTGATGTCAGCATGGCTGAACCAGGAGCCATTATTGGTTTTACTGGAGCTAGAGTCATCGAAGAAACAATCCGTCAAAAATTACCAGAAGGATTTCAACGTTCTGAATATTTACTTGATCACGGTATGCTTGATATGGTTGTCAAGCGCAAAGATATTCCACAAACTTTAGGGAAAATATTAAAACATTTGCATATAAGCTTAAAAGTTGCTTAAATTTAGTAGCAAAAAGTTTTGTAGGATATTCTAGGTGAATCTAGGAATTTCTTTGGCAATTTTATCCGGGATTCTTTACGGAACTCTTGGTTTGTTTGGTGTTCTCCTAATACAAGAAGGATTTGGTATCACCAATTTCCTTTTTTGGCGTTTTTTATTTTCTGTAATTTTGATGCTGCCTTTCTTAAATACTAAGCAATCATGGCGTGATGTTATATCCAAGCCAGGTTTAGTTATTACCATTGTTTCTGGTATATTCTACGCAACAGCTACCAGCAGTTATTTTTATGCGGTTGATTATATTGGCAGTGGTTTGGCTATGGTGCTGTTTTTTTGCTATCCCATTTTTGTGGCGCTATTAGATTGGCTGCATGGAAAAAATTCTCCCAGTAAAATAACTGCAATTGGGCTACTTATTGTGATTCTTGGTACTCTTTGTTTAAGCGATCTTCAGCAATGCAATATTAGTTTTTATGGCTTAGCATGGGGATTTTTGTGTGCCTTTAGTTTTGGAATTTATTTCTATACTTCACAATTGGCAATCAAAAGCATATCAGTTGTAAGTGGTACATTTTGTATTTGCCTTGGCAATTGCTTAATTTTTACCTTTTTGTTTTTGTGGGATGGTGTATTTCAAGTTCCTACAACCATATCAGCGCTTACTAATATTAGCGCCTTAGCAGTTCTTTCTACGTTGTTACCTATTTACTTTGTGTTTGTAGCCTTGCGTTATATTGATGGTACAAAGGCCTCAATTCTTTCAGTGTTTGAGCCTATTGTTACAATTATTTTGGGTGTAATTTTCTTAAATGAAAAAATTAGCGTTTTGCAATATTGTGGAGTAGGGGTTGTTTTAGTTGGTGTTTATCTAGTGCAAAGCTGTAAAAAGCAAGCGAAAGTTAAGCAATCATTTAAAGTTGTAGAACCAATAGAAATTAAACGGGCAGTTTAAGTGGTATAATTCCACCCTATTAACCTTAGTTCGGGATTAGCTACGTGACTAGTCTTCCTGGAACCTAGACGAACAGCGTGTTAGCGGTGTTGTGAGCCTCGGTATCCAGGATCCAGTGCAACTAATCAATATGGTATTTTGTAAAAATTTTGATTTTACTCCCTGGACCCTCTGGTCAAGCCAGAGGGAAACTGCGGGTGTTGAGCCATATTTTGCTACATTTAATCCAGAACTAAGGTTATTAAAAAATGTGAAACTTTAACCTGCTTCTTCTTGTTTTACTGCTCTATCTTCTTTATCATCCACTTTGCCTCCTAGAATATCGCTTATCCAAGTAATATAAGGTGCTACAGGGATAAGCTCGTTTGCTAACACATGTACACGTTCTCTTGCTTCACCTAGGGAACCTACGTGAAGATTCCATCCGGAACAAATAGCCACTACTCTGCCATCCTGTAAAAGTGGGGCCCCACAGTCTCCATTAGCGAAAATACTTGTGCTACGTCCAACTGTCCTTACACTACCAGCAGGTATAGCACCATCTCTTATCATATGAAGTGTAACGGTAATTGGCAGCACGAACAAAGCTTCTAATCTATCTCTTTCTTCTGAAATACTAGCAAAAGAAAAAGTATGGCGATGTTTTTTCATCGTTACAGGGGATCCTAATAAAGCAGGGCAAGCTGTTGAAATACCCATGACTCTTTGGCTTGCGTCAAATACTCCAAGGGGTAGCGCAGTAACATCTAAATCTTCTTCAATTTCAAGTGCAAGAATGACTAATTTTCCATCAGATGATAGGTCTATTCTTTGTACTTTTTGGCAGGGTGGCTCTAGAAACAAAGCAGAACGTACGTCTGCTTCAGTAATCGTAGCTGCCATGGATATAAAGCAATCTCCTACATGTCCTAGCAATTCGAATATGTTACTAGAAGTTAGGAAATGTCCCGGTCCTATAGCAACGCATGTTCCTGTTACTGCATGGAATTCTTTGCTTTTTATCGTTACCACTTTAAAATCTGTTCCTGGTATAGTAATAGCAGCATCGCTTTCCAACTCTATTGCTAATGCTTTAGTAGCATCAGTTACAAAAAGCGTTCCAACAGCTTGTCCAAGGTGCGCAGGTACTTCTAGAGATCTTTCTAAAAGCTCTTGGGATAAAAAATGCGATGCATTTAAACTGCAAAGCAAAAACATTAAGGTAGAAATAGTTACTTTCATAAAGAATCAGATATTAGGTTTACCTTTTAATTATATTTCGCATTTTTTACAAAATACAATTAAATAAATGCCATGTCATATTATGTATTTATGCCTATTTGCTTGTCTTTTTACTTTAAATATTTTGTAAAAAGATTGATTAGTGTTTACTCCAGGATCCTCTGGTCAAGCTCCATAGGTATCTATCTATACATCTCTTATTTACCTTGCAGTCCAGTTAAACCGTTGCATACCAAAGCCCGTCTCTGCGAGGACCCCAGCGAATGCTGGGGAACGCGGCAGTCCAGTTAAACTAATCAATATGAATTATGGGGCAAGCCAGAGGAAAACTAAAGTTACATATCCTTCATCCAATTTCCCTACGACTTGATCCCAAGTTAAGCTACTATTTCCTTTTCTTTCGCTTCCTCTGCATCTTTCTTTGGAGAGACAATACTTTCTATCCATGCTCTGTAAGACTCTACAAGGGTGAATTTGTTTTCCAACAGATGTACAGGTTTTTCACTTAGATGTGCCTTTTTAAGGCTCCAACCATCACAAACTGCGACTACCTCATCACCTTGTAAAATTGGTGCTCCATCGTCGCCATGAGTAAGAAGGCTTGTGCATCCATATCCAACACGAGTTATTTCTGCACTAGTTATAGTGTGGCTGCGTACGTCATCTACCGTGACAGTAGCTGGTACCACAAACCATGCCTCCAAGGAAGCTTCTTCTTCTGCTAAGAATCCATCATAAGAAAAAGTATGTTTCCATTTAGCTGGACTTCCAGGAATTCCTGCAAGAGTTGGTGCTGCTGTTGAAATTCCAGTAGCTACACCACTATTGAATTTTCCAAGAGTTAATGGAGTAACGCCTAAATCTTCATAAAGCTCAATAATAGCTAAATTTGCTCCACCAGGCTCACGAGTTATATTCTTTACTTTTTTGTATAGAGGCCCTTTAAATGTTGGAGACAACACGCAATATTCACAAATTATGTCTAACATAGATACAAAGCAGTTTTTTAGATCTCCCCCTATTAGATCAAGTGTGTGACTACCTGTTAAGAGATGTCTTGTGCTTATTGCAAAGCATGTGCTTGTTGAAGCCTTAAATCCTGCACCATTTTCGGCTGTTTGGGTATCAATATTGGTTGCAAAAAATGTTCCAACAGCTTTTCCAGTGGCGGGTACATCTAATAATGATTTTACTAAATCATCTGGAGAGAGAAATTCCGATGCGTTTAGATGGCAAATAGTTAGTGCTAGAGCAGTAGCCAATATTTTCATAAATCGAGGTCCTATTTGGTGGTTTACTTCAGGCTATAGGTGATTTATTAACAAAACGTTAATCATCAACGCACCAAATAATTTCGGAATTCAGCTAATTATTCGTATATTTTTAAAATAATAGTATTTTTATGTTGCAAGTTATAAAAACTATCGCTATATAAGATTTGTGATTAATGCTTTATGCAACATTTTATATAACAGTATGTATACTTTTTTGAAAAAAAATAACTTACAAATCCCCTTGGGTAGCTACTCTGCCCAGGTGTTTGAGTTGCGTACATTAATCAACCTCTTAAAGAGTCAATCTTTAATCTATATAAGCTTCCAACATATCGATTTAGACGCCTGGTAATAGGCTCTAACCCATAGGACACGTCATCGCGAATCCAACGCTAGTTGGGTGTGGCGATCCAGTGTATGTAATCAATATTTGATCTTACTAACTGGATCACCACGGCCATATCTGGCCTCGTGATGACGAGTGCTCGTCAAGAAAATTAATCAAAACAATACAATACAACAACAATTTTAAAAAGGAGAATAACAATGTCTAAAATTAAAAAACTATATTTGCCACTTTTGGCTTCTGTGGCAATGAATATCGGAAATGTTTATGCAGCGGCTGATGATGCCTATACTCGTACAGTTTCATCCTCATCTTCGGGCTCATCGTCCTCGTCAACTTCAGATGGGGAGGAAATTGTTACAAGAATTATAGAGGGTGAAGATATAAGGCAAATTATAGGTATACCTTATGATAAGAATCGTGTGGTTAGTGTATTTGATGCAACATTTGAAGAACTTAACGTGCAAATACCAACTAATCTTTCTTCTATTATGGCTGAATATGGGGCCCTACCATATTATGTCGTGAAAGATGGCAGGCTTTCACTCATCTACGATTTAACAACAGTAAGCAGTGGTGGTACTCCGTTTGTAGATAATATTTATTCTGCGACTCTTTCTGGAACAAACTTGTATGTTTTGCGAGAAAATAAAAGTGTCTTAGTAATTGATACCACAACCAACATCCCAATAGCTGATATTCCGGTTGGAGATGATATTCATTCTGCGACTCTTTCTGGAACAAACTTGTATGTTTTGCAGCAAAAAAGTATCTCAGTAATTGATACCACGACCAACACCAAAATAGCTGATATTCCTGTTGGCAAAAGGCCTAAGTCTGCAACTATTATAGCGGGGAATTTATTAGTTATTTGCAGAGATGGTCTTTATTCAGTAGATCTGGATAGATTATTTAGTACTGCAACAACTACAGTAGCTTCCAGTGCTTCTTCTGCGTCTTCAACTTTTACCAAAAATAACAATAATAACAACAATCATTAAAAACTTAACAATTTTAAAAAGGAGAATACAAATGTCTAAATTTAAAAAACTATACTTGCCGCTTTTGGTTTCTGCGGCAATGAATATCGGAAATGTTTATGCAGCGGCTGATGATTCCTATACTTGTACAGTTTCATCCTCATCTTCACCAACGTCAACAAATCAAGAGATGGCTAATGCACTGGAAACAGCAAGAGTTAGTGCTAGAGGGGTATTAAATCGTAGACCTAGTGTAATGGATCTTCAATCATTAGGATACACTGGAAATATTAAGGAACCAGAACAAGCAAGAGAAATAATAGCAGGACAAAAAAAAGAACTGGAAACAGTAATTAAGAAAGTGAGTAAAACATTTTTAAAAGAAACTTCCAAAACAGATGACTCATATAGAAACAATAATAATCGTATACTTATTAGTACACTTATGGAGTATAACATGATTACATATGATTGCAATGCGCATACTTACAGTCTGATTTTTGATTATTCAGATACTAGTAAATACAAAGGATCACTAAAGTATGATTTTTCTGGTCACGTAAAAAAATTACAAAATTGTATCAAAGATTTACTGAATAAATGTGCTGAGCAAGGAATTGATCTTTCTGGAGAAGATGATTTTGGCAGCCTTGCTATATGGGAATAGAAGAGTCCTAGGTGTTTAGTCTCATTAAGTAACGATGAGTATTAGAATGAAATAATTGAGGTTTTTGATGATACAAACCTGTCATCTAAATACCTAGGTGAAGCTATAAAAAATTAAATTTCTATTAGGCCACTTAATAGTGGCCTTAAGCCATATACAAATATGCAGCTCATTGCTATCGATAAATACCTATTTCAGTTTTATAAATGTTCATTGCCATATCTATGGAAGATTTTGTTTCTAATAATTTTTCGATATTGCTATTTAAGGGCCTAATGTTGCCAGATAATACTTCCATTACCTGTTCCCAAAATGCTTCGTCTACTTTATCAACACCTTGCTTTTTTATAAATTCATCAAAGTGTGCATCCGCTGTTCTGATCTCTCTAATACCCCAAGGAGGGCTTGTGTTTGCCATAAATATATCTTCAAGTTTTTTTAAATTTGAAGATCGAGGACTTTCTTTTCTAGGACTTTTTTCACCTGTAATATATCCTTTTTTTATACCTTCAAATACAGCGTTTAAAACAGGAATACTAACTTGTTCTGCTGGAATTTTTTTTATTAGATCTGCGGCTGTATCTTGGACTTCCTCACCAAAAATATTTTTAATATTTTCAAGTTCTTCTTTTTTATACTTTTCAGCAATTAACGTATTTTTATCTATAGTAGACTGATACTCAACAGATGCATTTTCTATATTATCTAATATATCGTCTAATACTGCGCAATTAGCTCTGGATATCATGCTTTCAAAAAACATCAGAGTAAAAAATAATAATTTCATTGACACATCAGTATAATTTCCTATATGTACAATAATATTACTTAAGAATTAATTATTTATTAATTTGCTAATTTTTGTTTAAGATTGATATAGGACATGCTAATTTGTGAGAATTTTTAAACTTATAAATGGATTATTATTTTTGCAAAAACTTATTCGCCTGCTCAACTAATTCTTCAACAATTTCTTTAGTAGATTGTTCTTTGGTAACCATGCCAACACTTTGACCTGCCATTAATGAACCGTTATCAACATCTCCATCAATTGCGGCTTTACGCAGGGCACCAGCCCAGTAGTGTTCAATTTTAAGTTGAGCATCTTTTAAATCAAGAGCGCCACTATCGTATTCTTTAATCACATTTGCTTGTATTTGCAAAAACTCTTTACTGGCTTTGTTTGCGAGTGCCCTTACCGGAATTACCGGAAAACGCTGGTCTAGTTGCAGTGACATAATCGCATCCCGAGCATTGGCTTTAATAAAAGCCTGCTTAAAGTTATGGTGCGCTGGAGATTCGTTAGCACAAACAAAACGCGTACCTAATTGGCAACCACTTGCCCCCATCTTAAGATACGAAATAATTGCTTCACCGCGGCCAATCCCACCAGCTACAAATACTGGTATATCATGAATTTCAGGCAAAATTTCTTGGGCTAGCACGCTTGTTGAAACGGGACCAATGTGCCCTCCAGCTTCACAACCTTCAATAACGATTGCATCAGCTCCCATTTTAATAAGTTTTTTGGCAATTATTAAAGCTGGGGCAAATCCTATAATTAAACATTCATGTTCTTTCAAACGGGAAAAGCTCAAAGATGTTGGTAGCCCACCAGCCAAAACTACATGGCGAATCTTATGTTTACCGCAAACATCAATCATTTCATCAAGCTTTGGGTGCATGGTAATTAAATTAACCCCAAAATGCATTGAGGTTGCAGCCTTTGTTTTATCAATTTCATTGCTTAGTAATTCAGGAGTCATGGCGCCACTGGCAATTACCCCAAATCCCCCAGCATTAGAAATGGCAGCAACTAAATTGTGGTTGGAAACCCACGTCATTGCTCCGCCTAAAATTGCGTATTTGGTGCCCAAAAATTCACAGCCGCGGCTCCACAATTGCGTTAGATCTGCAGATTGTGATGTCTTCATTAGGCGACTTCCTTTTCAATGTAATTTTGATCAAGGGCAAAAGCTTTATGCAAAGCGGTTAATGCCGGTTTTAAAGATTGTTGATTAATCGTAACAGACATTTTTATTTCCGATGAATAGATCATATGAATATTAATTCCCTCGTTAGCTAAAGTGCGGCAGATTAGGGCGGGGATATCCATATTGCTTCGTAGGCCCATTCCAATCACTGTCACTTTAGCTACATTTTTATCAATCGCAATATCACTAAAGCTAAGGTTATCTTTCGATGCAAACATGGTGGTTTGGAAGCGCTCAATATCATTACGATTAATCATGCCATCCATATCAATGTAGCCTTCACGGCTGTGGGACTGGGTCATCATATCAATTAAAATATTAGCATTGCCTAAGTTAGTGTAGAGCTTTGCGGCGACTCCAGGTTGGTTTTGCATATTTTTTAAGGTAACTTTCGCCTCTTGCAAGCTGTGCACAATACTTGTTACGTTACCTTGGTCAACAACCAGTTTGTCTTCAATAATTTCGGTACCTTTTGGTGAATCAGTTAAGCTTGATAAAACCCGCAAGCGTATATTATGTTTCATTGCCATTTCGACACACCGTGGATGTAGAACTTTTGCACCCGCTGATGCCATCTCAAACATTTCATTATAGCCAAGAGTATCCTGGCGACGGGCAGATGGTACCAACCTTGGGTCAGCAGTGTAGACTCCATCAACATCGGTATAAATATCACAACGATCTGCTTTCAGGGCAACTGCCATAGCAACTGCTGTTGTGTCTGAACCGCCACGTCCAATTGTGGTGATCAGTCCTTCCCTACTCAATCCTTGGAATCCAGCAATTACCGGAACTTCGCCTTTGCTAAGACTTTGTTGAATTTTTTCAGGGTTGATGTGCAAAATGCGTGCATCTGTTGCGGTAGAGTCCGTATGAATTGGAATTTGCCATGAAAGGTACGACCGTGCTTTTATGCCAATTTTTTTCAGCGATAAAGCTAACAATCCAGCTGTTACTTGTTCACCCGCGCTTGCAACCACATCATGCTCCGGTGTTTGTTCATGGGGACAAAGTGCTTGGCAATAGCCAACCATTTGATCGGTTATTCCAGCCATAGCCGAAACGACCACCGCTACCTGGTTGCCATTGATAATTTCTTGGCGTATTACTTTGGCTACATGCTCTAGTCGTGCTAGATTCGCAACTGAAGTTCCACCGAATTTTAAAACAAAAAGCGCCATGACTTTAATGTGGGGTGTTGAATGTTAAATATCAAGTTAATAAGCTTTATATTAAAGCGAATTTTTACACTTTTTTAAAGGAAATTATTTATGAATGTATCAAATGCTTCGCAAACCGCTCATTTCAATGAATTAGCCGGGCAATGGTGGGACGAATTAGGGGCATTTGGCGTATTGCATGCTATGAATCCCATTAGAATTAAATTTATTAAAGATTTAGCGAATGCGCATTTTCCCCCACAAGGGTTACAAAATTTAAAAGTGCTAGATGTAGGCTGTGGAGGTGGCATAGCTTGTGAACCTTTGGCAAGGCTTGGTGCTAATGTTACAGGTATCGATGCTAGTGAAGCGGCTATATCTGTTGCAAAAGATCATGCCAATGCTCAAGGCCTCACCATTGATTATCATTGTACAGACGTTAAATACCTTAGTGAAACTTTCGATCTAATAACTTGCCTTGAAGTTGTTGAGCATGTGGATGATTTGCCAATATTTTTGTCTAATTTGGCAGCAAGATTAAACCCCAAAGGACTACTGGTGCTTTCAACTATGAACCGCACATGGTTTTCATACCTGGTTGGAATTATTGGGGCGGAATATTTAACCCGCAAAGTTCCAGTTGGCACTCACGATTGGCATAAATTTGTTGAACCTGCTCAATTGGTTGAGCTTATTGAACCACTAGGCTTAAGGGCTATTTCTTTAAAAGGTTTAAATTATTCTGTGCTGAATCGGGAATGGCATATTGGGGGTACTTTAAAAATGAATTATTTAGCGGGTTTTTTGAAAGTTTAATCTAGCAAATAAAATATCCAAAAGGCTGCGGTAATTTTACAAACATATCTTGCAATTGTTTTTATAATTACTATCTTAATATTATAAAAATTAAACAAGATTTTTTATGAAAAAGTTAATAAGAACATTACTAAGTGTATCCTTAACTGCTGCGTGCTTTGCCACTGATATCTCTGTGGTGGAGTGGGATTACCTACAACCAAACTATGTATCGCAAAGGTTACATGTATCTGCAGCCGCTGCAGGTTCTGGATTTCCGCCCAGACTTCCGAGATACGGACGATATCTAACAAATTCTATAACGGGATCAGATGAATCAAGTAGCTCTAGTTCTACTGGACTTGATTATGCATTTACAACAGCAGCCGCTGCAGGTGCTGGATTCCCTCCGTTAAGTAATTCAAGACTGAGAGATTTATTACCAGAGTTACCGCGATTAGATTATCTTCAAGACTATTCACAGCACCAAAAACCATTAAAGCTAAAAACTTTTCTAGAATTTAAGAACGAAGGAGGAGAAGGCGTTGAAAACATTTTAAGCATACGCTTTGTGGAGAGACATTTTCCGTTAGCGACATTAGAAATCTCCGAAATCATTGCTCAATATACATTTGGAACCGGCTCAAATCGTCCTTTCAAAGTCTACGCTAAAAAAAGATTAGGCCAACTTATTGATGGATACTGGAAATATTTATCCAGCGCTATTAAGCAACACTTTGCTTCATCAAGAAATCATTTCAATTCTATTCATTTTCTAGACGATGGCGTAGACGAAAGAGATGGCGTAGACGAAAGAAAAGGTGTAAATGAAATAGCCCTTGCACTTGATACCACTGCTTTACTAAGACTTGAAGAGATGCTTGCTACCCATAGCCACCTATCTCCTTCAACAATGGCCAGCAGACTGCTAACGAAACATATAAATGACCTAGCACAAGAACATGGGTTTCGCCAAAAATTAGAGTTCAACCATGACTGGGGAATGATCTTCGGAGAGACATTTATGCAGCTTATATTGCGTACGTGTATAGTAGAAGATCTGGACGTTGTACTACTTGAACCTGAGGGCTTTGGGGAAGATTTTTACAGGCAACAGTCACAAGCATATTATCAATCTTACCCGATCTTTCTTCAGGTGCGCCTAAATCTAACTGGATTACCGCATGATGTAGAAATGGAATTCAGAAGGTATTTTTGGGGGATGTATCGGCAATCTCTTAAACAGTTGCGTTAGTTAATCTCATCTATTCTTTGACTTGATCGGTAACTGGCTACCCCCTCGAAAGAGGGGGGCCATTTTCCATACTAATCTTTATGTAGATTTGGCTATATAAAGCAGTTTGCAAGTTTTGATTAACGCCTACAACGATAACCGACGTCCCGCGGCCCAGACCGCGGGAACTAGCGATTATTTGCTATGTTGATACTAAAAACCAAAGAAAGATCAAATTATGTTATGCTTAGGCAATGGAATAATCTAACTGGTTCCCGCGGTCTGGGCCATAAGTATCTACACATCTTTTATTTACCTTGCGGCCCAGTTAAACAGTACTGTTTAAGCATGCCAAAGCCCGTCTCTGCGAGGACCCCAGCAAAGACTGGGGGACGCGGCAGTCCAGTTAAACTAATCAATATGAAGTTAATCACTGGATCACCACGCTCCTACGGAGCTCGTGATGACGGAAGGTCAGCTCTATCTATAGCTTTTGTGTATAAATTATACTATTTCTCACAAATGGATCACCACGCCCATTATATGGGCTCGTGATGACGAAACCTGGTATTCTGCGTCATTGCGAGCAAGCGTAGCTTGCGTGGCAATCCAGTTGATATAATTACTTATTTATGGGAAATGGTACCATTCATTCAAAAGATGTGTAGATACTTATGGATCAAGCCATAGAGAAGCTGAGAGGAGCGGCCCATTAAAAAACCTGCACAAGCGTTATACAACATTTCTGCGAAGTGGTTTCCAAAACAAAGCCTACTGTGGCTAACAAAAATATCTAAAATTTTACACTCCAGTCAATCATCACTTCATGACTTCTTCTGTACTTTTGGACATTTCCTGTATAGGCGATTCTCGCTGTAGTATCTGCCTGATGATCAGCTATACCAACCGCAATAGTAGCACTTAACAAATGTCTGCCCGGTGTGCCGCTCTGCGACATTGATACTTGTCCACTGCTTATGTTGATATTTTTTTGTGTAGCCTTACTCATTTTTGCAAAATTTGTGTAGGACACCTTTGGCATTACTACAAAGGTTTTCGAGTTACTAATCTCCGTGCCAAAACTTGATTTTATTCCAAACTGCAAACCAACTTGATCTGAGGTAGTAGAGTTATACGCATTACCATCAGCAACATTTTTTTCCCTATGAGCAAACTGTTTAGTGAACGTGTAGTTAAAGCTAAAAAATGGTTCTAGGTGATTATCCCTACCAAATTCTTGTTTGTAGCCAACACCTATACTTGATGCAAATTCCTGGTCAATACTATTGGAAACGGCTATTTGTTGAACTCCTGTATTGTCTGTAAAAGGCCTTTGGTGGTGTTCCCATTCATTCATAAAGCTACTACACAAATTAAATTTCCAATTTTTTGAGAGCATCTTATTATAGTAAAGAGTTAACTGTGCCATTTTGGAGTCGGTTTTTTGATCCTTATTGGTTTTTGCAATGGATCGACCTGTTCCCACATCAAAAGCTACACCAAAAATCTGCTGAGTTGGCTCATGCTTATAATGTGTACCAGCTATTATGCCGTAGTGTTTATCTGTTGAGGCAGGGTTGCCAAAGATAGAATCAGTGTCTCCTTGTGCGTAAATACCGCTAACCCAAAAGGTCATGCCTTTTCCATTGTTGCGAATAGCTTGCGTAGAATCGAGAGTTTTTTCTAAAGTATTTAGTGCATTTGCATAAACGCTTCCATCGCTTTCTTCTTTAAAACTCATTCTGCTTCTTATTGATAATTTAATTTGATCTGGACTTAAGCCAAATCTGAATTGTGCATTCTCTCCAGCTTCTCCGGCATCTGTTGCTGCGCTTACTGCGTTACCAGCTGCAGCAGCACGTGAGCCTACGCTGCTGCTTTTTCCTCCTTTAGAAATTGTGTTTGGTAATACAGAGCCTTGGATAAGCGTAAATTTCTTTACAAATTTTGGACAAGGTATGTCCGATATTTTGCATGAATCATCAATATTTATTTTTGGTGCGGTTGGTCTAAGCACTCCTAAATCTTGATCTAAATCATGGATATCTATTTTTGGTGGTGTATGGATTGTTTCGCCTTCATCCTTTGGGTATTTTATTTTTAAAACTTCAGGGTTATCAGGCAAAATTAGAATTGGCATTCGTAAAGATGTATCTGCTAGCCTGACACCCTGTTGTATTGTATTGTGTGGATTGGATACTCCCAAATCGTCACTAAAATTGTACGCAGGGTGAGATACCCCAAGTTCTGTGCTGTTGCCAGAATTATATGCTGGATGCAAAGCTAAGGGGGTAATTCCAAGATCTGTACCAAAATTGTACGCTGGGTGAGCTGCTCCAAGATCTGTACCAAAATTGTACGCGGGGTGGGCTGCTGCAAGGTCTGCACTAAAATTATATGCAGGGTGAGATGCTGCAAGCGTACCAATTGCACAAGTATTTATAAATAACCTGATTCTTGTCAATATTTAAACATTCAATAAGGTGTTATCTAAACTTTTACATAAAAGTTATTAATAAATTGTTAGCGCCAAATAAAACGGGTCGTAACCCATATGGCGGTATGTATGCCTTTTGTTACTCTCTTCAAAAATATGAATGGAAGGCTAGATAAAACACTTTGCAAGCTGAATGTTTCTAGCTATAAACGTATAAAACAAGGGCATTAAATAGTTTTTAACGCTTTGACTTGTATAATTGGCGTTAGTAGAAAATTTGAAATAATTTTTATGAAGTGTATTAGTTACTTTTTTGTCGTTTGTTTTACATTGCTTGCAGGAAATGGTCTGTATGGTGGTCCGTTTTTTGATAAATTCAATAGCACCACGCGACAAAAGTTAGAAGAGTTTGGTAATAAAAATCTCAACGAATTTGGTGGGCATGTTTTTTATCCATTTGGAGGCCCGGATGTTACTTATCCTTTGGTCATGTTTCCTAATCTTGTCACCTTAACATTGGTTGGCCTTGAACCTGTTATGGTTCCTGAATCTGCAGTTGTAGAACTTGATAATTCTGCTTTGAGTAACTTGTCATCCCTTTACAAACGCAGCTTTTTCATTACCGATCAAATGGCATTAGGTCTAAGGGGTGTCGCTGCGCTAATTTTAAAACAGCTTGAAAATTTAGGTGCTACCGATATTACAGTCAAAGCGATTGAAGGTAAGGAAAATTCTGTGCAAATCAAGTGCACATACAATGGTAAAGAACGTACCATTCGTTATTACAAAGCAGATCTTAGTAACTCTCAAATAGATATTGAATTTTTACAGTCCTTAAAACCACTAGATGTTGTGTTTTTTAAAGCAGCTTCCTATTTGCCCCATCAAAAGAATTTCTCTAAATTTAGGGAATTTGTACTTGAAAATGCTTCAAATTTTGTTCAAGACAGTACGGGGGTTCCATATGAATACCTTAATAAAGATAAGTTTGATTTAACGTTGCACGGCCAGTATTTAAAACCATATAAATTTCCTGGTGGTTTTGAACAAAATAGTTTTCGTAAATACAGTGAAGAACTAAGTAATGCATTGCTAAGCTTCTCTTTTGGATATGGTGGCGGGTATGTACCAACGAATGTATTGGTGGCGAAAAAAAGGCCACCAGTAACTTTGTAATTGCAAATTTTGGAGTATCCATAAAATGCAGTGCTACAGCGTCTCTGCGAGGAGCATCGCGACGCGGCAGTCCAGTGGGTAGTATCGTTATCAAACAATCTCTGAGTACAAATCGCGCCAGGTTGGATTAGCGAGTTCAATCAATTTAATCTTGGTCCCGTTTGGCTTATTGGCCATAATGTAGGTTGCTGGAGTTTTCACAGTGATATTATACATATGATATTATACACTGGACTGCCGCGCCCCAAAAGGGGCTCGCAGAGACGGGTTTTGGTGTTTGAACAGCGGATCCTTGATCAAGTGCGGGACTAAAGTTTTGCATAGTGTGTGATAAGCTGATCAAAAGTGACGGATAGTAAAAAACCAACCATGGGGCCTAAAAGCTCTTGTGGTTGGTTTTTTACTTAAAATATAGTGATTCAGCTATTTCTTAATACCAAAGCCCCGCTCTCAACCATTCACTCCAACTCTTAGGTTTTACGCTGAGTATATCAATTTGAGCTTCCAACCTTGCCAGCTCTGCACTTAATTCACAGTAAAGATGTTTAAGCGCAGTATTTGTTGTGTTTTGTAGTTTTAAGATTGCAGCTTTTGTCTCTTTTTCGGAGTTTATTAATTCTGTTACGATGGTATCTAACGACTTTTTCTGTGCTTCTTGATTCGCCCGTAATCTGTTTATGGCATCACATATTAGTTTATCAGAATTTTCCATGGCTCCTACGCGCTTAGTTAACGCATCTACTTCTTCACTCGTTGAGGTACCATCAGATTTCACACCCGCTAACCCATCGACTAACTCCTTTAACTGCCCAGACTGTTCGGTATCTTTATCCTCCAGAGATTTTACTCTATTGGGTAGCCCACTTATTTCAGCAGCCTTTCTAGCTTCTTCGAACTTAGCTTTCTCAGCGGCTATGCGTTTATCTTCTTTAGCTAATTTAGCTTCTGCAGCTGTTTTTTGTTCTTCTTCTGCTGCGGCTTGATTTAGCTCAGCGACTTTTTTATTAGCTTGCTTAGCTAGCTGACCAGAAACTTCTAACGCTTCTACAGCTTTTTTCACGCTATTTTCTACAACACCTTGTTCTTTAGTTAAGGCTTCAATCTGTTCTTTATTACCTGTTCTAGCTTTTTGTGCCTTAACTAACTCTGCTTTCGCATCAGCCAATTTTTTTTCAGCAGTAGCTTTTTCTTCCGCAGCAGCCTTCTTTACTTCGCCTTCAGCAGCTTCCACGGCGTTGAAGGCTTCCATTAGGGCTTGCTCTAACCTATCTATTTCCCCTTGTCTAACCCTTACTTTTTCTCCTAGGCTGTTTCTCTCTTGAACTGCTTTTGCTACGACAGCGTCATGTGCCTGTTGTGCAGCAACTCTTTTAGCTTCTGCTTCTGCAGCTATGCGTGCAGCTTCTTCTGCTGCTGCATTAACCTCGACTCGCACTGGTAATAGGAGATACCCAATCTATCGTCCCGTTTACCAGCCAAGACTCTCTTGTTTAGAAAATAGAAAATCGGTACAATGTAATCACCCTCTGCTTTAAACGTTAGTGAAACTTTTCCTCCTTTCAGTTCTTTGGACATGTGCTTCACACCCGCCACCCGTTCTTTATAACCTCCTACGTATTCACTTATATCATATGATTCATCGACAGTTATTCTTCTTACCAAATCATATATCCTCTCAGTTCTATCAGCAGGGGAAAAACTGACCGGCGGTACTAGCCCCTTGGCCCTTACCGCATTGATTAAAACCGTGTCATTTCCATCTACATCTGATGAAGCAACTGCCTCTTGCTTAAAGTTGTATTTATCAAACCAACCCACTCCCCGGTACCCATCATACATACTTAGCTGTTGCGGTTGATTACTTAAATTTAATCCTGTTTGTCTAACGTCTGCACTTATAATAAAGTCATTATGGGCATATATATCTCGCTGAACAGACTCACCACTACCATCTTGAGGATGAACATTGTAATAAAAATTCTCTGCTGTTAAGGTAATATTGTCTTGATTATTCCCGACAGCGACATGTTCCATATATAATCTATTTGTTCTATAGAATGCATTATCTGGAAGAGTGTAGGGATTATTAAAACCATACCCTAGACGCTTTGCGCCAACCGCGTCCGCTTTTAGGTATTCTTTCGCAATTGGGTCACCAGATTCTAAATTATGTCCATCGCCGTACAAATCCATTCCAACACCGGATTCAATATATTTTCTTTGCTGCTCTTGATTAACCGCATCAACAGCTGCATATTTTCTTTGCTGCTCTTGATTAACCGCATCAACAGCTGCTTTAGCTGCAATTGCAATTGCATCCATACCATGTATTGTACCCACCGATAGTAAAGCAACCAGCGCAACTCCTGTATATAATTTCTTCCTGATATTTCGCATTGTAAATTCCTTTCGCAATTAATTTGTTGGTTTTGATAAATTTAGCAACAATATTTATTTGTTGTTATATTTTATTATATTATAATATAATTATTAATATTTAATTAATATTAAATAAACGACAATAAATACTCTTATTGTAATTGGTTCTATCTAGGAAGCCGCTAAAACTGCAGGAGGAGTAATTTTTTTGAGAGTTGGTAGGAGATTTTTAGTAAAATGAACTGTTAAACTTCTCTTTTAGATATGGTGGCGAAAAAAGGTCATCGGTAGCTTTGTAATTGCCAAGCTTTCGTGTCTAATTTGGTGGAAAACGCAGCGCGCAAGTCTCTCCCTCTTCGACGTACCGCGGCTCGACCGCGGTATCTAGTTGAATCTTTAACTCCACGTCATCATGAGGCCCTTTAGGGCCGTAATGATCCAGTTAAACAATTCCGCCATACAAATCTAGCCACTGTGAATTCATTATCTCAATAAGCTGAAGTTTCTTTTTTCTGGTGTACAGTTTGATTTGTTTTTCCCGCACTATAGCTGATTCCATCGTTTCATGAATTTCAAAAAATACCAGTATCTTGCAGCTATACTTCTTGGTGAATCCATCAATTAAACCATTCCTATGTTCGTATGCACGTTTTACAAGGTTAGAAGTTACTCCAGTATAAAGCGTCCCGTTTCTTTGGTTAGCCACATTCAAGTTCGAAGTGCAACACGGTGTAAATTTTCATTAAAGGCCTCAAGAGGAGTTAACCATCCCAAAGATTTTCTGGGTGTTGTATTGTAATTTTCCATGACTTCATCAAATTCCTCTTGTTTCATATTTTTCACATCT
>CAMASM010000017.1 GCA_945860985.1 Candidatus Finniella inopinata | reverse complement strand
AAGCACACACATTATTAAAACAATCGAAACTGGAATTTGTAAAATATCCAGCATAACGCCTAAAATTGTTAGGGTTAAAAAGGCTGCACACAGGTATATTCCAAACTTAATAGACTTAGAAACACCCCAATTTAAAACTTGCTGTCGGTATGTAATTGAACCAATCAAATTAATCATAACTGGAATTAATTGAATATAAGCATACGAAGTTGGCGAAAACTTAAAATGATCAATAAAAATAAAAGAGCTATTAACTGAATAGACTGCCGAAATTGCGACGGGTAACCCGTGTGCAAAAGCAAGGACTAAGAAATGCTTCTTTCTAAGCAACTTTTTAATGTTAGCGCCAAGATGCCCCCACCTCAAAGTTTCCTTATGTCTGTCATTGGTTTCAGGCATAATCTTATAAAAGACTAACCACAAAATAGCAGATATAACTCCCAAAAACCAAAAATTGGAATACCACCCAAACCATTTTAATAAATAGGCCCCTATAACAGGAGCCACAGCAAACATAATAGGAAAGCCCATACTATAGGTTGCCATATAACGAGCGTATGCAGGACCACTAAACATATCAGCTAATACCGAAATACTAATTACAGATATGCCCCCAGCCCCTATTGCCTGAAAAAAACGAAAAGCTAAAAACGATTCAATGTTCCAAGCAAAGCAACATAAAAATGACCCAATAGCAAAAAAACTAATTGAGTAAAGCATGGCTGGGCGACGCCCTTCAATATCGCTCCAATGGCCGTAAAGCAATCCAACTAGTGATGCTACAATTGGTGTTTGCATCATGCTAAGCTGAATTAACCACTCAGTTGTTTTGAAATGATTTTTTAAAAATGGCGCAGCTGGCAAGTAGATATCAATACTTGCAACCATCAGTACGCCAGATATGATTAGGCAGATAGGAAGGAATACATTGTATTGAAAATCACTTAACCCAAATTTTCTCTCAAGCATCGTGCAATCTCTTTCGCTGCATAAGTCACAATTTTACTTGCTCCAGCACGTTTAAAGCTTAGACAAATTTCCAAAAACGCTGCTTTTTCATCTATAGCATTTGCTGCTGCTGCACACTTAATCATGGCATATTCACCACTAACTTGGTAGGCCCAAATTGCAGCACCATAGCCATTTGCTTTAGAAATAATATCAAGATAAGGCAAGCCAGGTTTAATAATTATAGCATCTGCCCCTTCTTGAATATCTTGTTTAACTTCAAGCAAAGCCTCAGTCACATTGGCGGGATTTACCTGATAGGCCTTCTTATCTCCTTTAAGATTAGCCCCGACAGCGCTGCGAAATGGTCCATAAAAGCATGATGCGTATTTAACCGCATAACTAACCAATAAGATATTATGATGACCATTTGTTTCTAGGGCATCACGAATCAGTTTAATGCGGCCATCCATCATATCTGAAGGGCAAATGCCATCAGCTCCTGCTGCAACTTGATTTAGTGATTGCTTAATAAGAGCACTAATGGTTGAATCATTTTCCACATAACCTGTATCATTTAATAATCCATCATGGCCATGACTTGTGTACGGATCTAGGGCAACATCGGTTAAAATTGTCATCTGCGGCACTGCTATTTTAATTTTTTTAATTGCCTGGCAAATTAGATTATTTGGGTTAAATGCTTCTTTACCATCGGCTGATTTCAAATCACTTGGTGTTTTGGGGGAAAACAAAACTGCACGAATACCCAACTGGTAAGCTTCGTTTACTTGCTCTTCTAGTTCATCAACCAAATACCTAACTACACCTGGCATTGTGGTAATTTCTGCTGTATCAGCTGTATTCCTAATAAAAATTGGCCAGATTAGATCGCTAGCTAACAAATGATTTTCTTGAAATAACTCACGAACCGAAGAATTTTGACGCAGTCTTCTTAAACGTGAATAAGGGTAATCAGCAACAGTAAGCTTCATAAGGGTTCCTTAGAGTATTAATTTTTCTGACATATTTCACAATAATAAGTAGATCGCCCTGCTTGCGCTTCTCTCTTAATAGTGCCCGGACAGTTTGCAGTCAGGCAATGCTTGTCTTTTTGGTCGTAAACCTTGAGCTGATTTTGAAAATAACCCAATGCACCATCAACCGCTCGGTGATCACGTAACGTTGATCCACCTGCAGTAATTGCCCGTTCTAACACCTCTACAACGTTTTTTAACAAAACTTTTGTTTGCGATAAAGTAATTGTATTAGATGTCTTAAATGGAGATAAGCCACTTTGCCACAAGGCTTCACACACATAGATATTGCCTAGACCTGCTATTATTGACTGATCAAGCAAAGCAGTCTTTAGAGGGCGTGAAGTACTTTTCAAGCGTTTATAAAATTCGTCATTTGAAATTTCAAAAGGTTCTGGTGCCATGTTTTTAAGCGGAGAATAATCTGCATATGACGACACCAGATCCATATCACCAAAGCGCCTTGCATCGTTAAAAGCAAAAATCACCCCATCCACTTGCCATACTACGTGATCATGCTTTTGGTGAATGTAATCTTTTGCCAGATTACGTTGAATGCGTCCACTCATTCCAAGATGCATAATCCAAGTATAATCACCGAGATTAACCAAAATATATTTGCCGCGACGTAAAATAGAAACCACCTTTTGTTGTTCAAGTCTTTCAGCAAACATTGGTGGGAAAGGGTTTCTTAAGTTTTGTCGGTGGCAGGTAACATTTTTTAAGAGCTTACCTTCCATAAATGGACGTAAACCTCTACAAACTGTTTCAACTTCAGGTAATTCAGGCAAGGTTTTCTCCAATATTCCAATAGGTATCTGTGGTTACTGTAGAAACCAAATATTCAAGATCAGTTAATTTTAAAGCCAAGCAACCAGCTGTTGGTGTTTCGTCTACATGCATTTGGTGAATAAAAATAGCACTGCCCTTCCCTGGTATCACCGGGTTTGTATTATGGTTGATGGTAATTAAAAGATCATATAAATGATCATCGCGCCATAATTTTTCATGGGAAAAGTGGTAAGGTAACTTAATTGCTGTGTTATATAAGGGGTCTTTAGGATCATCAGACCATCCCATATCTGGTGTAATCACAACCTTTGGTAGCGCACATTCTAGTGTTTTTACCCTATCAGAACGGTAATACACTGTTAAAAGTTGCCATTTCCCTGAAGGTGTACAACCATCCCCCTCACTTTTATTATTTGAAAAACCAGAGCGCCCAACCGTGCATGCAATAACTTTATCATTCCACTTAATATAATTTTTATCGATTTGAAAAATCTTATTCATAACATTAATTTAGCGACGCAGATGCAGTAAACATTTAGCAATACCTACAAGTATACTCTCAATTGACTCATTATCTATTGAGCAGCCTTGCCACACGGTCTCTAGTTCAATTTCGTACGGTTCTAGCACCTTTTCAGCCAAAGAAGACTTACTACCTGCAGAACGAGCATCTGCTACAAGTAAAATTTTCTTACCTTTTGTCTCTCCGTTGTAGCGCTCCATCACGGTTTTTAAAAGTTTTTCAGAGGTTACTCCAAAATTATTTGAAATTTTATGAATTTTTATTATCTCAATTGGCACTTCCTTAAATAATTCAGATTTTGAGGCTTGGTCCCACAAATCTTCTATCGGAATGTTCTTTTTAGAAAGACTTGAAACAGCACTTTGTCCAACTTCAGTGCTGATTTTAAAATTACGGGTTGCACTAAGCAAATAAATTTTATCGAACACAATTCCTTGTTCGCACAATTTAATTAAATAATTAATACGTTTTTGGATGCGTTCCGTAGTATAGCCAATAATAATTGCAGCATTGTAGTGTTTTTGCTTAGGTGGTCTTTCCTTAGCCAAATCCGAAGCTTTAATTAGCTTAGTAAGTTCTTCCTTTTTATGCTTATCTAAAAAACTATAGCCGTGCCATTTTTCCATGAACTTAGGCCTAAGCCATTTAGAAGAACTTTGAGATATCGCGGATTCAAGATCATCAACGTTTTTGATTTCTGTAATCTTAAATATTTCCTTTAAAAAATCCGTTGGTCCATTTTTCCAAATAACCTCACTACCGAATATACTGGGTATAATAACCAGCAGTAAAAGTAGTCTCATATAAACTCCATTACTAAATTTATTAATGACTCATACTAATTCATATTAGTAAGGCATCTAGCAACAGTGTCGAGAACATTTTCCATTGATTCACCACCCCCCATCGCCTCACCAACTGTTTCAACTAATACACCAAAAGAGTTTAAAACTTTTTTAGCAACCGCATCTTGATAACATATGTACGGATTATTTGAAATAAACAATATACTTTTGCCTTGTGAATTTTCAATATTTTTTGCCATTTCAACTAAACTATTTTCAGTATTTGCTCTTGTTCCGTCAGCTCTCTGACCTGATTGAATTGAAATAACAGGTATACCTGAACAAAATTTTGGTTTATTTATCTGACTCCACAAATACTGCATCATACCAATTTCAGTTTCTGCAGCACTCATTCTTCTTAAAAAAACTGCCATTTTTTGATCCTGATCTGTCCCTGTATTTAAATCACGAGTAGATCCAAGCAAGAAAATCTTATCCCAAGTCACACCGTGATTTGCCAATTTCATTAAAAATTCCATCCGCGTTTTAACGCGTGAAGTAGTTGCACCAAGTACGACAACTGCGTGATAATGCTTTTTAGTTGGCATCTTAGCTTTAGCTAAGGCTGAGCTTTTAATTATTTTTGTAAGTCTTGCTCTTTGAGAATCATTTAAAATGCTATAAATATTCCAACGTTCATAACCTGTAGGTCGTATCCAGCGAAAATTAGCTTGCTGAGTAGCAAATTTAAAATCATCTACATTATCTATTTCAGTAATTTTGAAAATATCCTTTAGTAGCTGAGTTGGACCGTTATTCCATATAGCTTCACATCCAAACACTCCAGGCAAAAGAGCCACCATAATTGCTAATTTTTTCATAATAATTTCTCAACTATCAAAGCACGGGTTTCTGCAATACCGTATAGCACAATAAATGATCCCATCCTAGGGCCTTCTGCTTGACCAAGCAAAACCTCGTATAAAGTACCGAACCACTGTCGCAAATCTGAAAAAGCAAATTGCTTGCCAACTTCAAAAACAACTGATTGTAAATCTTCCGCTGTGCTTTCAAATGAAATATCGCCAAGCTCATCGTGCAAACGCTGTAAAGCTTCTCTTTCCATTTGCGTAGGCTCTCTGTATTGCTTGTTAGGTTTTACAAATTCTTGATAATAACGCACAGCACACTCAATAAGTTTAGCTAAATATGGTAACGCGTTCTCATCAGCCCCTGGTACATAACGCTTAACAAATCCCCATAAAATACTGCCTTCTTCCGCGTTAACCACTGAGGCTAGATTTAGCAATATATTAAAACTCAACCCACTTTCAGGAGCTGGAACGTTAGCACCGTGTACATGCCATGAAGGGTTATCCAACTGCTCTGTTACCGTTTGAGTAGTATATTTTGAGACATGCTGCAAGTATTCATCAACAGCCCGTGGAATTACATCAAAGTAAAGTCTCTTAGCTTTTTTAGGAGATTGATACATAAAATAAGCAAGGCTTTCTTGTGGAGCGTAAGTTAACCATTCATCAATACTAAGGCCATTACCTTTTGATTTGCTTATTTTTTGTCCTTCTTGATCAAGAAATAGCTCATAAGTCAAATTTTCCGGAGCTCTTCCCCCAAGCACCCTACAAATTTGCGATGATAATTTAACCGAATCAATTAAATCTTTTCCTGACATTTCGTAGTCTACGCCCATGGCATACCAACGCATTCCCCAGTCTACTTTCCACTGCAATTTACAATTACCACCGGTAATTTTCACTTCGGTCAATTGGTTGGTTTCGGGGTCTTTATAAACAATAGAATCACGTTCTGGATGTCGCTCAACCATTGGTACTTGTAATACATGACCTGTTCTTGGACACACTGGCAAAAACGGACTATAAGTTGCGCGACGTTCATCACGTAAGGTTGGCAACATAATTGTCATAATCTCATCATAATTTTGTAGAACTATTTTTAAAGCTGGATCAAAGCGCCCTGATTTATACCAATCCGTTGAGCTTTGAAATTCATATTCAAAGCCATAACTATCTAAAAAGCCCATTAACATTGCATTGTTGTGCTGTCCAAAACTTTCAAATTTTTCGTAAGGATCTGGCACTTTCGTTAATGGCATATTCAAAAATTTAGCTAACATTTCTTTGTTGGGAACGTTATCAGGAACTTTACGCAAACCATCCATATCATCAGAAAAACAAAATAAACGAGTTGGAATATCACATAAAGTTTGAAAGGCTTTACGCACCATAGTTGTGCGAAGTACTTCACCAAACGTACCAATATGAGGCAACCCTGAAGGACCATAGCCAGTTTCAAAAAGGACATAGCCCTTTTCAGGAACCTTACCCTGCAAACGCGCTATAATGCGCTTTGCCTCTTCAAATGGCCAAGATTTAGCATCAAAGGCTATGGATTTTGCGGGATTTTCAATAGTTGCTGACATATTAGATTAAACATTGGTTAAAAGATGATTTAGTCTATAGATAATAATGGTAAATCTCAACTGTTTGAATGCATGGGAGTAATTTTTGGTTAATAATTTTATAATACAATGAGGAAGTCAGCAAAAATAAATAAGTTCGTTATGGGTAAATATAAATTCTCCTCTTTAGTATTTTACAGTATTTTATTTTTAAACAATGCTTTTTGTGCATCCTCAAGCTCGTCTTCAAGTTCCTCGTCAAGTTTCTCGTCAAGTTCAACGATTGATACCTCAACCAAAACTCTGGGATTTTTTGCTAAATACAGTAATCTTGGATCGTCTAAGGAATATAATTTACCAGAAATTGCAGCAGATCTTGCTGGGAAAATAGATAGATATCACCAAACTCCAAAAGACATTAGGGTTGCATTAAGAGATAGAATAGAAGCTTTAAAAGAAATAGAGCGGATTGCTAGTCAAAAAGGAATTAAAGATGTTGACGAAGACGCTACTTCTAAAGTTAATCACCTGAATGCACTAGAAGCTAAGCTTACAGAAATGGGGTATACGCCTGATGGCAAGTGCGATTTTAGAAGACTAATTTTTTGGTATCTGAAAAATTATGTAGGAATATCAAGTCATGGAATTGGAATAACTGAGTACGGGGCTCCCCTAGTAAGTAATGCTGCCATGAGTTCAGCTAGTTGTATAGGAGAATTTCTAAATCAATATAGTGACCCATTAAGGCGAGAATTACATACAGTTGCTAATGAATTTAGTGCTAAGAATATTGGCGGTAATTTTTTATTATGGCTTGAGACACAATCGTTACCTAGTGATCATATTAAAGAACTTAGTGAATTAATAACCTTAAAAGTAAAAAAAGGACTACTTGTCGATTCAAAGACAGGAAATCCAATTTCAATTCAGGCCATATATATTATGGATTCGGATGGTAATATTCATGTAGGTTTGGCACACCATCACCCAAGGTTTACATGGGCCAAGCCAGTTATTTGCGGAGGATATATAGAGATCAAAGAAGGCAAAATACAAAAGATTACTTACGATAGTGGGCATTATCGTCCAACTCTTGAACATTTTTATTATTGTTTAAAAAATCTTTTTGAAAAAGGCGTTTTAGCTGATGATGCACAAGTATCCTTTATGCTTGGGCTTAATGCCACCGATACAATTATGACACTTGTCAAAATAGGCACCTCTAATCTCAAGATCGACCCAAATGCAAAACCATTCATAGACTATTATTTAGCAAATTCTAATGAGAAAAATGCTAACCCCATGTTTATTGAATGGGCTAAGCAAGGTGTAGTACTAAGTGTTGGGTATGGGATCGAAATGCAAGCAACAAACTTTTTAGCTATCTATAGAATGCCTACTGGAAAAGACTCATGGCGTCAAAAAGTGATAGAGTCAAAAACTTATGTAAGTCGTGATGACCCATTATTGGAAATTATTATGAAAATTGTTAATAACGATAGCAAGCTAAAACAAATGATTGTGGAGGAGATGTTTAAGCAAAAAGCTGTACAGAGTAAAGTAGAAATATTTGCAAAGAATTTAAAATAAAAATCTATGCTTAAGGCAATTATCCACCACACCTTTGGCTATCTTTTTCAACAGGCACTTCTACATTTATATCAAATGTTTCTCCGGAATTTTTTCGAAATAAAAATTTAAAAGTTAAAGTTTTCTCACCACAGTAAGTTGGCTTAATGTCCATTAGCATTAAATGCCTACTACCTGGAACCAAATTTAAGGTTTCACCGGCTGCAATTTCCATTGCTGATATTTCAATCATTTGCATGTACTTATTACCGTTAGCATCTATGCGTACTATATGGTCATGCAATTCAACCCTATCGAAAACTCCTGGGACAACCTCAACTTTTTGCAAAGTAATTGCATAAGAATTTCCATTATAAATGCTTACATATGCAGCACCGTTTTTAGGACCATTTAAAATCTTGGTCCTAAGATCTTTAACTACAACATTTTGAACTTCAACTTTTGCAGGAAAATGTGCGTTAGCAGAAGGTGTGGCAACAGGCGGTACACCGGCAGAAAATGCATTAGCAAAAAATGCTAAAAAAGCCACTAAAAATAAGAAGCAACACATAGCCATCCCTTATAAAAATGAATTACACTTAAACATATGATTTTTATTGTGAGTAGGCAATGGCCTTATCTTTAGTAGTCATTGCTGGTCTTTCAGGAGCTGGAAGAACCACAGCATTAAAAGCTTTAGAAGATCAAGGTTACCAAACCATTGATAACTTACCCATTTCGATGATGCCAGTTTTAGTTGAGCATATTACCAAACTAAACAATCCAAAATTAAACTACGCCGTAGGGATTGATGCTAAAAGTTTGCATTTAAATAAAGATTCCATAGAGATTATTAAGGACTTACAAAGCAATGCCAGCATTAATTTAAAGATAATTTTTCTAAATTGTGATGAGGAAAAAATTCAGCATAGGTATAATGAATCAAGGCGTCCACATCCTATACTTACTCAAAATCTATCTAGTGCCATTGCCCAGGAACGAGAATTGTTAAGACCACTACAGCAAATTGCCGAAATGCAACTTGATACTACTGAGCTTACCGTACGCCATATGCGTTTAATTTTGCAGCACTATTTGCATGAACAAAAAGAAGCAAAGCTAAAAATACAGCTGCTCTCTTTTTCTTATAAAAAAGGCTCTCCAAAATTCGCTGATGTAGTTCTTGATATGCGATTTTTAAGTAATCCGTTTTATGATATCAATCTTAGGCCATTAAACGGCAAGGATGCACAGGTACAATTATATATTAAAGAGGATTCTCGCTGGCCAATTGTTGAACACCACCTTCGTGAATTCCTGATAAATGCGATTAATGGATACCAGGAACAGGGAAGATTTTACCTTAATCTAGCCTTTGGATGTACCGGTGGACAACACCGCAGTGTTTTTGCCTGTGAATATTTCTTTAACATTTTGAAAAAATTACAATATGATTGCATTATTGAACATCGCGATTTAGATACGGAGGGGTTATGATAGGCATATTGCTTCTAACACATGGGGCTTTAGGACATGCTCTTTTGGAAACACTTAAAGGCATAGTAGGTGAACAAGAACAAATATCATGTATCGCCATTTGCCCTGGCGATAATGCTGAAGTAAAGCGCGATGAATTACACAAAGAAATAGATACGCTTAACACTGGTAAAGGTGTGGTCATTCTAACCGATATGTTTGGGGGAACTCCATCAAATTTGGCTATGTCAGCTTTAGGAGTAAAACCTATTGAAGTTATTGCCGGAATGAACTTACCAATGATAATTAAGCTTGTAGAAGACCGTAAGATTTTTGTTCTGCAAGAAGCTGCACAAAGAGCATTTGAAGCAGGCCGCAAATATATTCAAATCGCATCCTCATTATTGGCACCAATTAAATCAGCTTAATTTTATGGTATACAATTTTAATGTAGGAATTGCCGATGGCTTACACGCAAGGCCGTGCGCTAAATTGGTTGAAATTTTATCGGGATTTACACCATTGCAAATTAGCAGCAACGCTAAAACAATTAATACATTGTCTATTTTAGAGTTATTATTACTAAAAATTCCCCATGGCAGTGAAGTTCAAATATCAAGTGAAATTCCGTTACCAAGTGAAACTGTAGATAAACTTTGTCAGTTATTTAGTGGCGAGTAAAATAGGCTTATCTTTAATTATTCTCCCCATTGAAATGTAGGTCTGATTTTGTTCTAATAGACCTTGTCAATTAGTTCTCGTGCATTAAAAATTGTTTGAAAATTGTCCTAGTATTATTCCACAAAAACCGATCCAAAAACTTGTAGTGTTTTTTCATGGTTATGGCTCAAATGGTGATGACCTTCTGGAAATAGCCAAAATTTGGCAGCCAAACCTTCCCAACACTGCATTCTTTTCGCCAAATGGAATAGAAGCAAGTGAAGTTAACCCATTTGGTGCCTATCAATGGTTTGGTCTAAAGGATTTTGATCCCACTAATATTAGAGCAGGTCTTGATAACGCCCGTCCGCATGTAAACAGATTTTTAAAACGTCTTTTGGCTGAGTATCGTCTTTTACCATCAGACCTAATTGTTGCAGGATTTTCCCAAGGAGCAATGCTGGCTTTAGATATGATTTACGCCATAGCGCGGCTTGGTGGTATTATAGGCTATTCAGGGGCATTTTATCCGCCATTAAATACACCACCTCTATCATCTCCACCGGTGTTACTGGTGCATGGTACTACTGACTTGGTTGTTCCTTATACAAATTTGCAAGTGGCACAAACAAAATTGCGCACTGCAGGAGTTAATGTAATGACACAAACTTGCCCTGGCCTTGCACACAGCATTGACGAAGCCGGGCTAATGGCAGGACTTGATTTCATTAGGTATCAACACCAAAATCAACCAATAGCATTATAAGGACTTAAAATGAAAAGACCCAAAATAGCTCTAGTCGGCAGCGGCAATATCGGGGGTACCCTAGCCCATTTAGCTATGCAGAGAAATTTAGGGGAAGTTATTTTGCTAGATATTGCTGAAGGAATCTCTCAAGGCAAAGCTCTTGATTTGTCCCAATCATTTAGCGCCGATAATTTTGATACATCAATTCAAGGCGGACAAGATTACAGCTTAATTAAAGATGCCGATGTAGTAATTGTCACAGCTGGAGTACCGCGCAAACCAGGAATGTCCCGAGATGACTTACTAAATATCAATGGAAAAATTATCAGCGAAGTTGGAAAAAATATCAAAAACTATGCACCTAATGCCTTTGTTATAGTTATTACTAATCCATTGGATGTTATGGTTTGGCTAATGCAAAAAACTACAAACTTTAACCCAAATAAAGTTGTGGGAATGGCAGGTATTTTAGATACAGCAAGATTTAAATGTTTCCTGGCAAAAGCTCTTAATGTTTCAGCTAAAGATATTCAAAGCTTTGTACTTGGAGGCCATGGAGACAGCATGGTACCAATGCTAAGTTACACTACCATTTCCGGTATTCCACTATCCTACTTTGTTCAAAGTGGTTGGATTACCCAACAAAAGCTTAATGAAATTGTAGATCGTACAAGAAACGGAGGCGCTGAGATCGTTAATCTTTTAAAAACAGGGTCAGCTTTTTATGCACCCGCCGCGAGTGCGCTACAAATGGCAGAAAGCTACTTACAAAACCAAAGAAGAATTTTGCCGTGCGCAGCTCAGCTTAATGGCGAATATGGCATAAATGGTGTGTATGTAGGCGTGCCAGTAATTATTGGCCAAAACGGAGTTGAGAAGATTATAGAAATACCTCTAAGCAAGGATGAAAAAGACCAACTTGACTATTCTGTTAAATCTGTTCAATCCTTGACTCAAGCATGTATTAGTTTGGGGTTGTAAATGAATATTCATGAATACCAAGCAAAAAAACTTTTAAGTGCATTTGGTGTAGCGGTTGGCCAGGGAGAGCCTGCAGAAACCGCAGATGAAGCGGTCCAAATAGCGCAAGATTTAAAAGGCTCTGTTTGGGTTGTAAAAGCACAAATTCACGCAGGTGGTCGTGGTAAAGCAGGGGGCGTAAAATTATGTAAAAGTTTAGATGAAGTAAGATCTTACGCAACATCTCTGATTGGCTCAAATTTAGTTACTCAGCAAACTGGTCCAAAAGGCCAATTGGTACGAAAAGTTTATGTAGAATGTGCCTCAAGTATTGCTAAGGAATTTTATCTGAGCCTGGTATTAAACCGTAATACAAACAAAGTTTGCATTATAGCATCACGCGAAGGTGGTACGGATATTGAAGAAGTTGCGGAAAGTCATCCAGATAAAATCGTCAATTTAAGTATCTCACCGGCAACCGGTATTCAAGGTTACCATGCGCGTAGGGTTGCTTCTATTTATGGCGCCCTGGAAAAAACTGCAGAAATATACCAAATGCTACAAAGTTTGTATGAGGCCTATTTAGATTGTGACTGCAGTTTGATTGAAATTAATCCATTGGTACTTACTGAAGAAGGCAATTTATTAGCGTTAGATGCTAAAATTAGTTTTGATGATAACGCCCTGTATCGCCATGAATCAATTCAAGCATTGAATGATCCTTTTGAAGAAGAACCTGCCGAAACTGAAGCAAAACGACATGATTTAAGCTACGTAAAATTGGATGGCAATATTGGCTGTTTAGTAAACGGAGCAGGCCTTGCCATGGCAACTATGGATATTATCCAGCATTATGGTGGAGCACCAGCAAACTTTTTAGATGTGGGCGGCGGTGCCGATAAAGAACGTGTATGCAAAGCCTTTCAAATTATTTTAAAAGATTCTGGCGTTAAAGCCATTCTAGTAAATATTTTTGGTGGTATTATGCGCTGCGATATTATTGCCCAAGGAATTATAGAAGCTGCGAAAGAAATGCAAATTAATGTACCTTTAATAGTACGATTACAAGGCACAAATAACGAACTTGGCAAAAAAATTCTTAACGAATCTGGGCTAAACATAATTGCTGCAGATGATTTAGATGAAGCTGCCCAAAAAGCAGTTGCAGCCTTGAAAGGTTAAATTATGGCTATTCTTGTAAATAAACATACCAAAGTTATATGTCAGGGGTTTACTGGCAAGCAAGGCACCTTTCACAGCGAGCAATCTATTGCTTATGGTACGCAAATTGTAGGCGGCGTAACCCCTGGTAAAGGTGGCTCTAACCACTTGGAACGACCAGTTTTTAATACGGTGCACGAAGCTGTTTCAAAAACTGGTGCTAATGCAACCATGATATATGTTCCTGCACCTTTCGCAGCGGATGCAATCCTAGAAGCAGTGGATGCCGGAATTGAAGTTATTGTATGCATTACCGAAGGCATTCCAATACTTGATATGGTTAAAGTAAAACAAAGTTTACAAGGTAAAAAATGTCACTTAATTGGGCCAAATTGCCCAGGGATTATTACGCCTGATCAATGTAAAATTGGTATTATGCCAGGCTTTATTCATAAGAGTGGGCATATAGGAATTATTAGTCGCTCTGGTACATTAACCTATGAAGCGGTTTACCAAACTACTAAAAATGGTTTAGGACAAAGCACTTGTATTGGTATTGGTGGCGACCCAGTCAAAGGCTTAAATTTCATAGATGTTTTAGAAATATTTTGGAATGATCCTGATACACATGGAGTATTACTAATTGGTGAAATTGGCGGACAAGACGAACAAATTGCCGCTGAGTATGTTGCCCACCAAATAAAAAAGGGCAGAAAAAAACCAGTTGCTGCATTTATTGCAGGAGTCACAGCACCAGCAGGTAAACGCATGGGGCACGCAGGCGCTATTGCCTCAGGCAAAGGAGATAATGCCAAAGACAAAATTGCCTTTTTGCAAAGTAATGGTATTACGATTGCGCCTACTCCAGCGCATATGGGCTTTGCTATGAAGAGTGCTATGGAGAGTGCCTAATGCAGGATTTATTAAACGGTGAAAATTCTGAGTTTTTAAGCAATCTTTATCGTAGTTTTCAGCAAAATCCAGATTCTGTTGAACAGAAATGGCAGCGTGTTTTTCGCGATATGGGGCAAACAAGTGGCGCAGGTAACTATAGTGAAGAATCTACGACTGACTCAATTCGCGCCCTAATGATGATTCGTCCCTACCGTGTTCGTGGTCATTTAGCAGCTAACCTTGATCCACTTGGTATTGAAAAACGTGCAGAGCATCCTGAGCTTGACCCAAAAACTTATGGTTTTACCGAAGATGATTACAACAAACTGATTTATCTTGATAATGTCTTGGGATTTGAAAGAGCAACATTAAGTGCGATTCTTGAACGCGTACGCAAAACTTATTGTGGCACCATTGGTGTAGAGTTTATGCATATTCAAGATCCGTCAAAAAAAGCCTGGATTCAAGAACGCATTGAAAATTCAGTAAAACCTAAAATGGATCCTAAAAAAATTCTTACTCAACTTACTCAAGCCGAATCATTTGAAAAATTTTTAAATACTAAATTTCCGGGTGCAAAAAGATTTGGATTAGAAGGCGGAGAAAGCCTTATCTCAGCTCTTGAACAAGTAATTGAAGTTTACTGCAGATATGAAGTACAGGAACTTTGCATTGGTATGTCGCACCGCGGACGCTTATCTGTGCTAGCAAATATTATGCAGCAACCAATTTGCCAAATTTTAGCATTGTTTCAAGGGCAAAGCTTGAACCCAGAAAATTACAGAGGATCAGGGGATGTAAAATACCACCTTGGATATTCTTCTGATCGTGTTATAAACCAACAAAAATTGCACTTATCCTTAAATGCAAATCCTTCCCACTTGGAAGCAGTTGATCCTGTAGTATTAGGAAAAGTTCGTGCAAAGCAAGACTTGCGCAGTGATAAAGCGCGTAAATCAGTTGCTGGAATTTTACTTCATGGTGATGCAGCATTTGCAGGCCAAGGACTTGTCGCTGAAACCCTCAGCCTATGTGGTTTGAAGGGCTATGAAACAGGCGGCACCTTACATTTAATTATCAATAATCAAATTGGTTTTACAACCTCACCTCCTCATTCGCGTTCAAGTCCATACTCATCTGACATTGCCAAAGCAATTCAAGCACCAATTTTTCATGTGAATGCTGACTCTCCAGAAGACGTCGTTTGGGTAAGCTTTTTAGCGGCAGAATATGTGCGCACATTCAAAGTTGATGCAGTCATAGATATGATTTGCTACAGAAGATTTGGCCACAACGAAATGGATGAGCCAGCTTTTACGCAACCTATTATGTATAAAACCATCGCAACCCACCCAACTACCAAAACAATTTATGCCGAGCACTTATTAAAAACAGATCAAACCACAGAAGCCGAATTAAAAAACATTGAAAAAGAAGTTCTAGATCATCTTAATGATGAGCTATCAGCCGCATCTGCATTATCTCAAAGTAAAAAAAAGCTTGATTGGTTAGAGGGCGCTTGGAGCAAAATCAAGAACTCAGAACATGATAATCAAACAGGTGTAAACCTGAAAGAATTAAAAAAGTTAGGTCTAGCTCTTTGTAACACGCCTAATGAAATTTCAATTAACCCAAAACTTAAACGCCAGTTAGAACAACGAGCCAAAGCATTACAAGAAAATAGTCCAATTGATTGGGCTACTGGCGAAGCTTTAGCTTTTGCTACCTTGCTTAAAGAGGGGGTAAAAGTTCGCCTTTCCGAACAAGACTCTTGTCGAGGTACCTTTTCCCAGCGTCACGCCGTAATTTTTGACCAAAATAACGAAAAGCGTTTTTTACCATTAAATAATTTAGGTGTACCCCAAGCACATTTTGAAGTTTTGGATAGCCCATTATCAGAAGCTGCTGTTCTTGGTTTTGACTATGGCTATAGCACAGCAGATCCGGATGCACTAGTAATATGGGAGGCCCAATTTGGTGACTTTGCTAATGGAGCTCAAGTAATTATTGATCAATTTATTAGCTCTGGTGAAAAAAAATGGCTACGCCTTTCAGGTCTAGTAATGCTACTACCGCATGGCATGGAAGGACAAGGTCCAGAACACTCATCAGCAAGGCTAGAGCGCTACTTACAACTTTGCGCTGAAGATAATATGCAAGTAGTAAATTGCACAACTCCGGCAAATTTTTTTCATGTATTACGCCGTCAAATTCACAGCGAGTGGCGAAAACCTTTAGTTGTTATGACACCAAAGTCATTGCTGCGTCACAAGTTGGCGGTATCTTATCTTGAAGACATGGCTGAAGATACGCAGTTTTGTGGGGTTATTCCTGATAATAATATTAAGACAGGAAAACGGGTAATTCTGTGCAGCGGAAAAATTTATTACGATTTACTAGAAGAGCGAAATCTTAAGCAAAGTAAAGATGTTCCCCTAATAAGACTTGAAGAGTACTATCCCTTTCCTGATACATTGTTAGCTGATGCCATTAAGTATTATGGAGATGTGCCATTGGTTTGGTGTCAGGAAGAGCCTCGCAATATGGGGGCTTGGCAATTTTTAGATCGTCGCTTAGAAAAAATTTTAACTATGCTTGGTCATAAACATAACAGGCCTTATTACGTAGGGCGTCCTGAAGCAGCATCACCAGCCACCGGAATTGCCGGGCAACATGTTAAAGAGCAATCTGCAATCATTGAAGCAGCCTTATTTGGACCAATACAGGAGTCATAATGGATATTATTGAAATTAAAGTACCAGCCTTAGGTGAATCAGTTACTGAAGCAACTATCGGTAAATGGCACAAACAGGTTGGTGAATCAGCAGCCGCTGATACTGTGTTAGTTGAACTAGAAACTGATAAGGTTACTTTGGAAGTATACGCACCAGCTGACGGTACAATTAGTGAAATACTACAAAAATCTGGTAGCAATGTAAAAATAGGTACGATTTTAGCAAATTTCACCCCTGGTAAGATTGTAGAAAAAGCTGTTGTGGAAAATGCTACCGAAAAAAAAGAAGAAGCAAAAACAATAAATACCACTACTACCTCACTTACACCAATTACAAAAACTCATGGTGCATGCGATGTTAATGAATTCATTTCTTCTGCCAATAAAATTACCAACAATTCTCTAACTAAAAATCGCGAAGAACTCCGCGCCCCTATGAGTCGCCTACGCCAACGTATAGCCGAACGCCTTAAAAACGCACAAAACAATGCCGCCATGTTGACCACATTTAATGAAGTTGACATGAGCGCAATTAGCCAATTGCGCGGCTTATACAAAGACTCTTTTGAAAAAAAGCACGGGGTCAAGCTGGGCTTTATGTCTTTTTTTGTAAAAGCTTGTTCTCAGGCTTTGCAAGAACAACCTGTTATCAACAGCTGTATTGATGGCAATGATATTATAACAAAAACTTATTTTGATATTGGTATAGCTGTATCTACCCCTAATGGTTTGGTCGTGCCAATTATTCGTAATGCGGATGGTTTAAGCCTTGCTGATATTGAAAAAACCATTGGTGAACTCGGCAAAAAAGGACGCGATGGCAAACTAAACATAGATGAAATAACCGGTGGTACCTTTACCATAACCAATGGTGGCATATTTGGATCATTATTAAGCACCCCAATTATTAATCCACCCCAATCAGCAATTCTTGGCATGCACAAAATTCAAGACCGCCCGGTTGTGATAAATGGGCAAATTGTCATCCGCCCTATGATGTATTTGGCGCTTTCTTATGACCACCGCCTTATCGATGGCAAAGAAGCTGTAACCTTTTTGGTAACAGTAAAGGAATGTCTGGAAAATCCTGGGCGATTCTTACTTGGGTTATAGAGAGTCAATCTACCAAAATTAAATAATTTATTGCATGATATTTCTGGAATTTTCAGCCTTGATTTGCAATTATTTCTAGTGCTAAGTTAGCAAGCAAATAGACATAAAAACAAAGAAAGGAATTTGACGTGTCTTATTATAAACTACTGAGGCACACCCTGCTGGCTCTTCTGATATTTCTAGGATTGAGCCCTGCCTTTTCAACTGACCCCACAGAGGATCTAAATATTCCACCGTCTTTGCCTTCTGGTGGTTCAATGGCAAGTTCGTCTGCACCGCTGACTTCGCTGCTTGTTATGCCTATTGGGTTATTACCAGTATCACCTTTGCACATACTTCCAAATACTTTATATAGCGACATACTAGCCCCTCTTCCACAAAACATTGGTGGAACTCATACAAGGGTAGTAGGTAGTATATATATTTTTAGGCGATTGAATGGGACTGGATTCGATTCGGCTAATCCTTCAGTTTTGACCCGCCAAGTGGCAGATGGAATGCTTCGATATACATCAACAAATGGAAATACTATTGTAATTGATGAAAGAGCCACGCCATCAGTACCGCATAATCTGCCACCTACCGTTTCTACTCGCCGCAATACTAAGCGTAGAGCTGATAACCATGGTGATAGAAAAAGTAGAAAAAAATAAAATTGAAATGCTACTTGAAGTGCCATTAACACTTCAGTAGCATCTACTAAATAAGTCCAGTGGTAAATTGTAGGGATTTACCATATCTCACATAATGTGTAATTATTCTAATAACACAACCATTTAACCTGTGGTATGAGCGTACAATCAACAGATACACCTGTTAAAGCTATAACTGAATCTTTAAGCAATATTTTAGGCCAACCTCAACCTTGGCAAATTGGCTTTCAAGAAGCAGCATCTCCTGTTATGGATGGCTTGCACGATATGCATTCGCTTTTAATGTATATCATTATTGGCATTGCCGTAGTAGTTTTTTTACTACTTAGCTATATTTTTTATAAATTTCGCCAAAGTAAAAACCCTGTACCAGCTAAATTTACCCATAACACAACCCTTGAAATTATTTGGACCACTTTACCCATAATCATTTTGGTAATTATTGGAATACCTTCAATTCGCTTATTACAAAAAATGGAAACTCCACCAAATGCAGAAATGACCGTTAAAGCCGTTGGACACCAATGGTACTGGAGCTATGAATATCCAGATTCTAAAAATGAAGGTAAGCATTTTGAATTTGATAGTTACATGATTGAAACTAAGGACCTAAAACCAGGGCAACTACGTTTGCTTGACGTAGATAACCCAATGATAGTTCCTATTGATACAATTGTTCGTGTACTAATTACAGCGGTTGATGTTTTACACAGCTTTGCTGTGCCATCACTTGGTATAAAACGCGATGCAGTACCTGGCAGGGTTAATGAAACCTGGTTTAGTATAAAAAAACCAGGTATGTATTATGGACAGTGCTCTGAATTATGTGGAGCTAAACATGGATTTATGCCCATTGCAGTTAAGGCTGTTAGTAAGCAAGAATATCAAGAATGGCTAGATGCAAAGATGAATCCTAAACAAGAAATTGAAATACCGGAGCAAAACTCTGAACAAAAAGGTAATAAGGTTAAAATTCATGGTACAGTTCCTAAGAGGATACAACAATGAGTGAATTACATTCTCACCCTACTGGCTGGAGACGTTGGTTACTTTCAACCAACCATAAAGACATAGGTACTTTGTATCTAATTTTTGCAGCTTTTGGCGGACTTTATGGTGGTGTACTAAGCATGTTGATGCGCGCCCAATTAGCTGCCCCAGACAGCACAATTATTGTAGGCCAGATTTATAATGTAATACTTACCGGGCATGGCTTCTTGATGGTATTTTTTATGGTTATGCCTGCGTTAATTGGCGGCTTTGGTAACTGGTTTGTACCACTGCTGATAGGTGCGCCCGATATGGCTTTTCCAAGGCTTAACAACGTAAGCTTTTGGCTTATGGTGCCTGCGTTAATTTTGCTTAGTTTGGCAATGGTTGTTGATACTGGTGCTGGCACAGGTTGGACAGTTTATCCACCACTAAGTGCTTTAATAGGACATGGAGGCTTAGCAGTAGATTTTGCTATTTTAAGTTTGCATGTAGCTGGAATTTCATCAATTTTAGGGGCTATTAACTTTATTACAACAATTTTTAATATGCGCGCCCCTGGTATGGGCTTTCACAAGATGCCTCTTTTTGTTTGGTCAATTTTAATTACTTCATTCTTGTTGCTGCTTTCTGTTCCAGTTTTAGCAGGGGGCCTTACCATGCTGCTTACTGATCGCAACTTTGGTACAACTTTTTTTGAGCCAGCTGGAGGGGGGGATCCGGTTTTATTCCAGCATCTTTTCTGGTTTTTTGGTCACCCGGAAGTATATGTCATGATCATGCCAGCATTTGGGATAATCAGTCATGTAATTTCAACCTTTGCAAAAAAACCCATCTTTGGTTACCTAGGAATGGCGTATGCTATGGTTTCAATTGGTTTTTTGGGATTTGTTGTTTGGGCCCATCACATGTTTACGGTTGGGCTTGATTTATCTACCAAAACTTATTTCACCATCGCTACAATGATTATTGCTGTACCTACAGGAATAAAAGTATTCAGCTGGCTTGCGACCATGTGGGGAGGAAGCATAAGGTTTGTAACCCCAATGCTATTTGCTAGCGGTTTTATTTTGTTATTTACTATCGGTGGTCTCACAGGCATTGTGCTTTCCAATGGTTCAGTAGATGTTTCCTTACATGATACCTACTACGTAGTTGCCCACTTTCATTACGTATTATCAATGGGTGCATTATTTGGATTGTTTTGCGGTATGTATTATTGGATCGGAAAAATGAGCGGCTATCAATACAATGAAACCCTGGGAAAAATCCACTTTTGCCTAACATTTGTGGGGGTCAATATTTTATTTTTTCCTATGCATTTTTTAGGTCTTGCAGGTATGCCAAGGCGTGTACCAGATTATCCAGACGCATACTCAGGCTGGAACTATGTTTCATCCATTGGAGCAGTGGTTTCTTTTATAGCAGCTCTATTTTTCTTTTATGTTATCTACCGTGTTTTTAAAGACAAAAAAGTATGTTCGCAAAACCCTTGGGGTGAAGGAGCAGACACTTTGGAATGGACTCTACCATCTCCTCCAGATTTTCATAGTTTTGATACTCTTCCGGTTATTAAATGATCGTTGCAGAAAAAAAAGTTGCAACTGCAATTAGTCCATCAGTTAGTGATTACTGGCAGCTACTAAAACCACGCGTAATGAGCTTGGTTATCTTTACAGGCTTTTGCGGTTTATGGATGGCACCTGGGCATACACACCCACTATTAGAATTTACAGCCATTTTGTGCATTGCATTAGGTGCCGGTGCCGCAGGATGTTTAAATATGTGGTACGAACGAGACCTTGATAAGCAAATGCTCAGAACCATGAATCGCCCTACTGCATCCGGCCTTATTCACCCAGATTCAGCCCTAGCTTTTGGGGTAATTTTGAGCATACTTTCAATAACATTAATGCAGGTAGCTGTTAACAGCATATCCGCCTTGCTATTAGCTCTAACCATAATTTTTTACATTGGTATTTATACAATTCTTTTAAAACCTAACACCCCACAAAATATCGTAATTGGTGGAGTCGCAGGTGCATTACCTCCAGTTATTGGATGGTCGGCTGTAGCACCTCTTGATTGGCAGCCTTGGAGCCTTTTTTTAATTATTCTGTTTTGGACCCCGGCCCACTTTTGGGCGTTAGCCTTAAACCATACGGATGAATATGAAAAAGCTGGATTACCAATGATGCCCAATATTGCAGGCATTAAAAAAACTAAAAAATTAATTATCCTTTATGCAATTTTAACCGTCATTAGCACTATAATACCCTACGCACTAAGTATGGTTGGTCTACTATATTTATTTTCTGCTGTAGCATTCGGGGTGGGATTTATCTATTTAACAATACAGCTTTATAAAAGTAATGATTCAAAAGAAGGTTTAAGGGTTTTTGCTTATTCCATACTGTACCTATTCATTTTATTTGCATCTCTAATAGGTGATAAGAAAGAGATTTATGGATAAAAATCTTAAACAACGCAATCGTGCAATGTTGTACATTTTAGTAGCACTAAGCATACTAATATATGCTATTGCTTTCGTTCGTATGAAAGGTAATTTCTAATGACTTGGTCACACATAAAGCAAGCAAAATGGTTTGATAACCCAGACCTAGCAGTTGACTATGTAAGTCAACTATATAACGAAAGTGTTAGTAAAACACATGAGGCATTTGAACACTTCATAAAATATAACACTATACCAAAAAGCTATGAAGAAGGTTGTTTTTATCCTTTTGTCGGCTTAACAATCGCTCACGAAAATCTATTTGTTGACCCAAGTTTTGCTTACGGTGTTATCAGTGAACCAGGAAATTATGGCTCAACGCTTACTGCACCTGAAATTTTTGATGTATATTATCGTGAACAGATTAGCTTAATCATGGCACGCCACAAAGTACCAGTTGTGGTTGGTTATAGTAACTCACCTATCCCTCTTCCATTTGTTATTGAACACACTAAATCACAATTTAATCTCGATGAACTATCACATTTGCAAAGCAAATTCATATTGCCTGATTTAAAGCGCATTAACGACGATTATGTAAATGCAACTATTGTGCCTGATGATTATCGCCCTTTATCATTATTTTCGGCAGAACGTGTGGATCTTTCCTTGCAACGTTTACAGCATTATACAGGAACACCACCTAAGCATTTTCAAAATTTTGTATTACTTACAAACTACCAAAGGTATATTGACGAATTTATCAGCCACATTTCTAAATTAATTGAGCAAAATAAAGAAGAAGATTGGGAGCTTATTGGCCCATCTGAAAGTGTTTTAGCCTCAAACAAACGCAGCTTAACAACTTTGCCTGAACACCTACCACAAATGCCGGCCTATCATTTTAAACAAGGTAATCGCAATGGAATAACTTTTGTAAATATAGGAGTTGGACCTAGCAACGCTAAGACAATTACTGACCACATAGCAGTTTTACGCCCGCATTGCTGGCTAATGCTAGGCCACTGCGCAGGACTGCGCGCCAGCCAAGCTTTAGGTGATTATGTGCTTGCTGATGGCTATGTGAGAGAAGACCATGTTTTAGATGGCGATTTACCAAACTGGGTACCGATACCCCCAATTGCAGAAATTCAGCAAGCCTTACAAAAAGCAGTTTTACATGTAATCGGCAAGCATGAAGGGGAACTAAAATCAGCAATTCGCACAGGCACAGTGCTTACTACTGACAACCGCAACTGGGAATTACAAAGCACAGCACTTTACGAACGCTTTCGCCAAAGCCGTGCTATTGCCGTTGATATGGAATCAGCAACCCTGGCAGCTAATGGATTCAGATTCCGTGTTCCTTATGGCACATTACTGTGTGTTTCTGATAAGCCAATTCATGGTGTCATTAAGTTACATGCCATGGCTAATGAATTTTACAAAAGCAGAGTTCACCAGCATCTACATATAGGAATTGAAGCTATGCACATTCTAAAAAATATGGACCCACAACGCTTGCATTCCCGTAAACTTAGAGGATTTGATGAGTGTCCATTTAGATAGAATAATTTGGGAGTAATACCATTTTAACCTTAGTTCGGGATTAGCTACGTGACTAGTCTTCCTGGAACCTAGGCGAACAGCGCGTCAGCGGTGTTGTGAGCCTCGGTATCCAGGATCCAGTGCAACTAATCAATGTGGTATTTTGTAAAAATTTTGATTTTACTCACTGGACCCTCTGGTCAAGCCAGAGAGAAACTGCGTGTGTTGAGCCATATTTTGCCATATCTAATCCTGAACTCAGGTTTTTACTCCCAAATTAGTAGTTTTTAGAACTTCATACCCCAGTCAAGCAAGAATTCGTGGCTTCTTTTTTGCTTTTGCACATTTCCAGTATAAGCAAATCTTGTAGAGGTATTTGACTCATAATCAACCACACCAATACCAAGGGTAGCACTTATTAAGTGTCTTCCTGGTGTACCTGTGTATCCATTATTTTTTTCGCCACTGACTTCGTTAGTAATTATTTGTGTTGCTTTACCCATTTTGGCAAAATTGGTATAAGATATCCTTGGTAATATTACAAAAGTCTTTGTATCACTGATTTTTTTACCAAAGCTTGCTTTTATACCAAACTGAAGTCCAATTTGATCCATGCTTGCATTACTATAGGATAGATTGTTTATCCCGACATTTTTTTCCTTCCATGCCATGTCCTTATTATAGGTATAACTAATTGCAGTAAATGGCTTAA
>CAMASM010000016.1 GCA_945860985.1 Candidatus Finniella inopinata | reverse complement strand
GATTGAGGACTTCGATTGCCAAAGCTTCGCTATTTTCACTCTTTCCTCATAAGATAAGTGGTGATATTTTTCCAAATGCAACTCCATTTTTTTGTTTGTATTTCAACTAACATCTTATGGTGTTGCACTTCATTTTAGAACAGGCGTGGTTATAATTTACGAAGAGAATCGGGATGTGGGTGCATATAGCACCGAAATATGGTGTCCTTTTTCGCCTTTTAGGATTCTTACAACCATTTTGCCGGCTTCAATTCCCATTTCATATTGATCAGGTGCGATTGCCGCTTTTGCTCCGCGTTTGACTGATTCAGGATCAGAGCAAAAGACTGGTATATTGTATTGGCCCGCTGTTTGAATCGCGGCATCGATAGCTGATATTACTGTGTTATCATTTGTTAACATTATTGCATTAACATTTGGAATTGTACCTTGTGATGCTTGTAAAACGTCACCAGTTGAATAGGCCGGAGTTTTAATAACACTGAACCCAGCGTTCTGTAATTTTTCTTCCAAACGCTCAACATGAACGCGTGAATTCGTTTCACCAGGGTTATAAATTATGCCTATTGCTGAATTTTTTGGTAGAAATTCCTGAATTAAGGAAACTTGCTTATCAATGTCTGGTGTATCGCATACTCCAGTAATATTAGCTTTATTAGCGCCAGATTCTTCTACAAGTTTTGCTGCAATTGGGTCTGTTACTCCTGCAAAGACCATAGGTATATGTAAGGAATTTGCTGCATGCATTGCTTGTGCGGATGGCGTAGTAATCGCAACAAGTACATCGACATTTTTACCAATGAAATTATGAGCAATTTGCGTTGCTAATGATGGGTTACCTTGGGCAGATTGAAATTCAATTTTAACCTTATCGCCAAAAGCTGACTTTATTTCGTCTTCGATTCCTTGACGAATGCGATCAAGCGATGGGTGCGGGGCAATTTGCGTAATTGCTACAACTTTAGTTTGTAAAGTTTTGTTTTTGGGAAAATAATTAACGTAAACAAATATCGATAAAGCAGCTGCTATTAATAACGTGATTTTAGTATACATAAAAACTCCAACATAAAATGGCTATAAAGGTAGGACAGGGTAATCAGAGATTATCCGTGTCGCCATCGAGAAATATGTTGGTGCATCATAGTCATAGTCTTCACTATGCAATATTTTTTATAAATATTCAATAGTTTTTTTAATTAAAAAGCACTTTTTTTCATAGCTTAAATAGCTTAACTATTATGTGTGCTATTTTATGTTGCTGATACGCGCCTTAAGGCGAGATTTTAAATATTTACCGGTATAACTTTTTACAACTTCGGCTACTTCTTCTGGGGTTCCTGTTGCAACTATTTCACCACCTTTATCACCGCCTTCTGGACCCATATCAATTATCCAGTCAGCCGTTTTAATGACTTCAAGATTATGCTCAATTACCAATACCGTATTACCTTGGTCAACTAAATGATGTAATACTTCTAGCAATTTGCGTACATCCTCAAAGTGCAATCCCGTAGTCGGTTCATCCAAAATATATAAAGTTTTGCCTGTGGCTCGGCGTGACAATTCTTTGGCAAGTTTTATACGTTGTGCCTCTCCACCAGATAATGTGGTTGCTTGTTGACCAATTTTAATATAACCGAGGCCTACTTGCTTTAGAGCCTTTAACTTCTCAATTACGGCAGTATTATTTTCGAAGAAATCTACACCTTCTTCAACAGTCATATCGAGTATGTCAGCAATATTTTTATGTTTGTATGTGATTTCTAAAGTTTCACGATTATAACGTTTTCCGTGACATTGATCACATTCAACATAGACATCGGGTAAAAAGTGCATTTCAATTTTGACAACTCCATCACCTTGGCAAGATTCGCAACGTCCTCCTTTTACATTGAATGAAAAACGTCCGGGAGAGTATCCTCTAGATTTAGCTTCTGGCATTGCGGCGAACCATTCACGAACAGGTGTAAAGCATCCTACATAGGTAGCAGGATTTGAGCGAGGCGTGCGTCCAATTGGTGATTGATCAATATCAATTACCTTATCGACATGTTCAATCCCTTCTAATGACTGGTGAATTCCTGGTAGGTCACGCCCATAATTAAATTGACGATTAAGTGCTTTGTATAAAGTTTCAATAATTAGGGTGGATTTTCCACCACCGGAAACTCCTGTTACACACGTAAACGTACCTAAAGGAAGTGTTACATCAACATTTTTTAAGTTGTTTGATTTAGCACCTTTTAAGTGTATAAATTTGTCTTTGTGACCAGAGCGTCGTTGAGTAGGAAGTGGAATAGATTTTGTTCCTTTAAGGTATTGTCCGGTTAAGCTTCTGGGGCATGCAATTATTTCTTTGGGAGTGCCTTGTGAGATAACTTCTCCCCCATGAATACCAGCAGCTGGCCCCATATCAATTACCCAATCTGCTGTTAGGATGGCGTCTTCATCGTGTTCAACTACTACCACTGTATTTCCTAAATCACGCAGATTGCGTAAAGAATCTAGTAGGCGATCATTATCACGTTGATGTAGTCCGATTGATGGTTCATCTAGTACATAAAGAACACCAGTAAGTCCTGAGCCAACTTGCGATGCTAGGCGAATTCGTTGGCTTTCTCCACCGGAAAGAGTTCCAGCATTTCGTGCTAAAGTTAGGTACCCCAGACCTACATCTACTAAAAATTTCAGTCGGTTGCGAATTTCTTTTAAAATTTTGTCCGCAATTTCTTGATGTTTTTTAGAAAGTTCAAGAGTTTCAAACCAGTTCAACGCATTGTTTATGGAAAACATACCGACTTCTCCAATATGCAGTTTGGCAATTTTTACGCATAGAGCTTCATCTTTCAGGCGGTGTCCATTACAGCTGTGACATGGGTTTTCGTTTTGGAATCTCCGTAAAAACTCTCGTGTCCAATCGCTCTCTGTTTCTAGCCAGCGGCGCTTTAAGTTGGGTATGATTCCTTCAAAGCATTTTTTAGAAATATATTTACGCACTCCGTCGTTATAAACAATAGGCACTATTTTATCGCCAGAGCCATAGAGTAGGGTTTTGCGCAGATCTGATGAAAGCTCTCTAAATGGCACAGTTGTGCTTTCACCATAGTAGTTAGCTACCCCTTCTAAAACCTGAGCATAGTATTCATAAGTTATTTGCCCACGTTTACTTGTGGCTAAGTCTTCTTGAGCTGACCAAGGTGCAATTGCACCATCCCTTAAGCTTAGTTCATGATTAGGCACAACCATTTGTTCATCAAAAATAATTTCTATGCCTAAACCATCACATGTGGGGCATGCACCCTGAGGACTATTAAAAGAAAATAACCTTGGTTCAATTTCCTCTAATGTAAAGCCAGAAACAGGACACGCAAATTTTGATGAGTAGGTGATAATCTCTTGTGAGGTAGCGTCTTGCACCCAGAGTAAGCCGCTACTCAACTGTAATGAGGTTTCAATTGAATCTGCTAAACGAGTTTTTAATTCTTCTGGATTGCTAATTACTAATCTATCTACCACTACTGCAATTGTGTGCTTAACTTTTTTGTTAAGAGCTGGGGTTTCTTCAATGGTGTATACTTTCCCGTCGATAAATACCCTTTGAAATCCTTTTTTTTGTAGGTCTAATAATTCTTTTTTATATTCACCTTTACGGTCCCTTACAATTGGGGCCATTAGTAAAATTTTGCTTTTTTCTGGCATTGCTAAAATTCGATCAACCATTTGGCTTACGGTTTGGGCATCAATAGGTAACCCTGTGGTCGGTGAATGTGGTACGCCTATGCGTGCAAACAGAAGCCGCATATAATCATAAAGTTCAGTTACAGTTCCAACTGTTGAACGAGGGTTTTTTGATGTGGTTTTTTGTTCAATTGCAATTGCTGGACTTAGACCTTCGATTGAATCAACATCTGGTTTTTGCATAAGTTGCAAAAATTGCCTTGCGTATGTGGATAGGCTTTCCACGTAACGGCGCTGTCCTTCTGCGTACAGTGTGTCAAAAGCAAGTGATGATTTTCCTGAACCGCTAAGTCCGGTAATTACTACTAGTTTATTACGTGGAATATCTATGTGAACATTTTTTAGATTATGCTCACGTGCGCCCCGAATTCGAATATTATCTTGCATGGCTAAACCTGCTTTTGTAAAAGATGTAATTTCTGATTTTGTTGCTTTTTGTAATCGCAAAGCATTCGATAGATTATTACACTATATTTTTGCAAGTCGCAAACTAATGTAACAACCTATACGAAATTTAGGTGTGCAAACTTTTATGAAAGATACCTAGCTATAGTCCTTATTGGATTAAGAACGGTTCAAGAACATCTCTAATGGTTTGCTGTACATGTCGTTTTGTCCATGGCCCATATTGATCTTTATCATGTAAGAAGAAAAAAGTGGTTTTAACTTTATTACCATCTTTATTAAATTCCCATGTTTCATGAGTTCCTTTTTTGTTTACAATAACTCCGCCCAGGCTTCTGTATAGTTGAGTTACTTGTGTATAAGAAATGAACTTTCCATCATTTAAATCCTTAAAACTTTCCAGGATTCCTTTAGCGTTGTGTTGATCTCCTGTAAGTTGACACAAATCGTAGCTTACAGTAACAGCCCTACCATATTGCCAATCTTGTAATTGGTAGAGTACGGGAGGCGGAGGTTCTTCAAAGCCAGCATTTGTATTAGTGGAGCTACTAGATCCATCATCAAGGAAACCAGCATGCGCATGACGATTGTCTGATTTTTTTGTTTCTTTTTTTTCTTTTCTTACAGTAAGTATATCTTTTTGCCATAATTCGTCTTGTAATTGGTCTAGTACGGATGGCGTAGGTGCTGCTAAGCTAGCATGTGTAGTGGAACTACCAGATCCATCATCAAGGTGTAACCCAGTTGGAATATTATCCGTTTCTTCAGCAATCTCACCTTTACCACTAGCATCACTTATATGCTCGGCCGTTGTATGTTCGGGAGTTGGTTCTTTTTTCTTTTTCTTCTTCTTCTTCTTATTTGGGAGTAATACTTTTGGAATAGGTGTTTCAGTAGTGAAAGCATGGCTAGGGAGTTTTATTATTATGAATATAGCATGTAACTGGTTTTCAGGATTTGTTAACCAATCTGTAATTAATAAATCATAATTTAAACTACCGCATTGTGGTCCCTGTTTAAGTATTTTATGAATATAAGGTAATTTAGCTAATATCGTTCTTGTTCTATTCGATAAACTTTCCCTGTTTTGTACAGTCATCCATGCCATATGTAATAGCAGGTTCAAATGATCTTCTACACATTGTCTGTATTCGGTTTGAGTTTCTTTTATACGACGAAGTCTTGCTTGCTCTACTTCTAAAATTGAAGTGTGCTGATGTGTTAGCCATCTTATGCTTTTTTTACTGACAAATGCTTCATAATTGGGAAGGGCTTTGCGGTCACGAAAAAAATCTATGCCATTGGCTGTGTAGAGCATAGGGCTTTTTTGTGGTTCACCAAATTCACCATCATCTTTAAGGCCCATTCTTACTAAATTAGCTTGGTCCCTTAGGTTTCTTGTATAAACATCAAGCACACAATCAAAAAAAGCATTTGCGTTAGATGAATCACTATCTAATGCTTGTAGCGCTGAAAATAAGGGATGGTAATCAGATAACAGAACCCCAAAGTAAGCTTTTTGATTAACTAAATCAGTATGTGTTTCAACGTAATGGCCTTCGAATTTACAAAATCTTATTAAGTGATCAGCAATTCTAGTACAAGCTACACCTGAAAATGGCACTTGTTGTGCTCTTTCAACAAACCCGGCAAACTCTTCTGCAGTAGAAGCATGTGCTGATGCACTGTGGATAGGTTTCATTAAAAAAAGTGCGAAAAGAGCGCATGTAGCTATAAAAAATAGTTTTTTCATAATTAATTTGTAAAATTTAACAATAATAAAACTATCAAATAATAATAAAAAAATCAATTATAATCTGTATTCTGTTTTTAAAATTGATAATTCAAAATAAAAAAAGGCGAGCTTGCGAAAACTCGCCCAGTTTTTGTAGTACGTAATTAACGAGCCAAAATTGCCAAAAGCAATAATGCCACAATGTTAATGATTTTAATCATAGGGTTAATGGCAGGTCCTGCGGTATCTTTATAAGGATCTCCAACAGTATCACCGGTAATTGCTGCTTTATGTGCATCAGAACCTTTTCCACCGTGGTGACCATCTTCAATGTATTTCTTTGCATTATCCCATGCACCACCACCGGAGGTCATAGAAATAGCCACAAACAAGCCAGTTACGATTGTTCCCATTAGCATAGCGCCTAATGCAGCAAAAGCCTCAGTTTGCCCAACTATGAAATTAATACAGAAATACATGGCCACTGGTGCGAGTACTGGCAACATTGATGGCAAAATCATTTCGGTAATAGCTGATTTTGTAAGCATATCAACAGCTGCACTGTAATCTGGTTTAGCTGTTCCTTCCATGATTCCAGGTATTTCCTTAAATTGTCTGCGTACTTCGACAACCACCGCACTTCCTGCGCGACCAACTGCTTTCATACCCATTGAAGCAAACAAGAACGGTAACATACCACCAATCAACAATCCGATTAATACATATGGATCTTCCAAACTAAATTGTACGGAAAGTGATGGGAAATAGTGTTTAAGGTCTTGTGTATAGGCTGTAAATAGTACTAACGCCGCAAGGCCAGCTGAACCAATTGCATAACCCTTAGTTACTGCTTTGGTTGTGTTACCAACTGCGTCTAAAGCATCTGTCACCTTACGTACTGATTTTGGTAAATCTGCCATTTCAGCAATACCACCAGCATTATCTGTTACAGGGCCATAAGCATCAAGCGCTACAATCATACCTGCTAAAGCTAACATTGAAGTTGCTGCAACAGTTATGCCTAATATACCAGCTTGCAAGTGCGCTACCAAAATACCCAAGCAAATAATAATTACCGGTATAGCTGTTGCTTCTAATGAAACAGCTAATCCCTGAATAATGTTAGTTGCATGTCCGGTTGTTGATGATTGCGCAATGCTGCGTACTGGATTATACGAAGTAGATGTATAATATTCTGTCACCCAGACTAACAAACCAGTTACTGCTAACCCTGTTAGGCCACAAATATGCAAAGAAGTTATGCTAAAAGTTTGGTCATTAATTACCATAGCTTCCGTTACACTTCCAAATATATAATTTGTTACCCAATAGATTAATCCAGCAGAGATTACTGTTGCTGCTATCAAACCTTTGTAAAGAGCTTTCATAATGTTGTCATCAGAACTTAAGCGTACAAAAAATGTTCCAGCTACGCTTCCAACAATGCAAACTGCACCTAAAGCCAGAGGATAAGTCATTAACTTATTTTGTAGATCACCAGTAAAATAAATAGCTGCTAACAGCATTGATGCTACAATGGTTACCACGTAAGTTTCAAAAAGGTCAGCTGCCATACCAGCGCAGTCGCCAACGTTATCACCAACGTTATCGGCAATAACTGCTGGGTTACGAGGGTCATCTTCAGGAATCCCTGCTTCAATTTTACCAACCAAGTCAGCTCCAACATCTGCGCCTTTAGTGAAAATACCACCACCTAGTCGTGCGAAAATTGAAATTAAAGATGCACCAAAACTTAGGGCGATTAAAGCTTCAAGTAGTTGACGTTGTTCAACTCCTGTACTAACTAAATAAAAATAATATAAGGCGATGCCGAGCAAACCAAGTCCAACAACTAATAGTCCGGTAACTGCCCCAGCCTTAAAAGCAATATTAAGAGCAGGAGTTAAACCTTTGCGAGCAGCTTCTGCTGTGCGTACGTTGGCACGTACAGAAACATTCATTCCCACATAACCTGCGCAGCCTGATAATAAGGCGCCAATTACGAAGCCAACGGCTACAAGTTTTGACATAAAAAAGCCAAGAAATACAGCAATGAAAATGCCAACTACGCTAATGGTGCTATATTGGCGATTAAGATAAGCTTTCGCCCCTTCTTGAATAGCTTGTGCAATTTCTTGCATACGTTCAGTTCCTGCAGAGCAAGCAAAAACGCTGCTGGATGCGAATATAGCATAAATAATTGCTAATGCTCCGCAGCCGATAATAATTAATGATAAACAGTCCATATCTCATCAAATTAAAAGTTATATACAATCCTTATACTAAAAATTTACAAAATCGTCCAATTAGCAAAATACTTTGTGCGAAATTACATAAAATTTTATTCGTTATAATAGAGCTGTAATCTCTATGTTCTTGGTTTTTAAAAGGGAATTTAATTAGCGATCGTCCAATAAAACTGTAAGCCAATAGCCACTAGCTAATGTAACCAATGGTGGTATCCATGCAGCTGCTAATATAGGTATTTTGTGTGCTACTCCATAGGCATGGACAATGTGTTCAAAAAAATGCATTAAAAATGCAAAGATTATACTAATGCCAATAATCAAACTAAATGATTTGTGGCGAGTAGAAAGTAGGCAAAAACTAGCGGCTAGAAGAACGAAACCAATCATCATTCCAATTTTTGCAATTTGAGTGTGCCATAGCATGGAGTAAGAACTTGCGTCTAAGCCTGAGCTTTCTAGCATTTGAATAAATTCTGGCATTTGTAAAAATGAAATTGTTTCAGGTGGAGCTGTTGATTGTTGAATCTGTTCCATGGTTATGGTGGTTGGCTCAGAGTGGTTCTTCAGATTTTTTTGTCCACTATTATCAACAATGTTAACTTTGTGCATTTCCCATGTTTTGTCATTTAGTACAGCAGTTTCAGCATCGACACGGCGTAGAAATTCTCCAGTTTTACTGAATTGGAAAACTATTACGTTGCTAAAATGTTTTTTCAAAATATTAAAATGCTTTGCGTGAATAATGTTTTGAGAGTTGTCAAATTTTTCGCGTAGCCATAATCCGTTATCATTGAAGGAAATGCTATAAGCTTTTTTGTGAAAAATTTTTTCTTCTAAAACTACTATTCGACTGCAAAGAGCTGCTTTTACAGGGTCTAGTACTAAAATGTTTGCTATGCCCAAAGCTACTACTACTAAGGATATACCGCTTAAAAATTGCAGGCGTGATATTCCAAAGCTAAGTATAACTACAAAATTTTGCGATTGAGCTAGTCGTAAAAAACAACCAAGAGCTGCAAAAAATGTGATCGATGGTAATAGTTCATCAAGAATTTTTGGTAGTTTTAAAAATGCTAATTGCAATAGTGCAGGTAGAGGTACATCGTGTTGCATGGTTCTTCTGGTAAGCTCTATCATTTCAAACAAGCTAATTATCAAAGATACGGTCAAAAATATTATGCCAAACCAAAACAAAAAGTTTCGGCTTATGTAACGATTAATTGTTGAAATTAAATACCACATCGATCAAGCAATCTTTGTAAAGGGTGGTGGGTGGATCCTTTTCGCAAAATTACGATACCAGTCGTAATGAGAGATATGACTAGAATATATGCAAAAGGTATGGCGAATTTGAATTTTAATTGGATCTGTAACAAATTTAAAATTAACCATTGAAACAAAATGCCGCTTAGTATTAGGTAAACTATTCTGCGACGTCGCATCCTTCTTGATGGGCGATTAACTACCATTACTAGTGCCACTAATAAAATATTTAACAGACATAAAAATGGCAGTAGAATGCGCTGATGTCCTTCTGCTTCTAGGCGATTCTGCAGTTTTGGGTCTTCAACTTTTTCGTTAGATGCTTGAAACAATTCCTTCAGGTCTTTTTCATAAGGCTTCATGCTTCGAGAATTTACAATAGTTGTAAATTTATTGAGGTTGTAGACTAGTTCCTCAAACTTAAACAGTTGAATAGTGTTGTTTTTATCTTTTTCCTGTCTTACGCCGTTATAAAGTACTAAAACATATTGGTCATCAATTTTTTTTAAAGTGCCTTCTTTGGCTAGTAAAATGTATGGTTTTTTTTGCTTTTGATTGTGTTCTCCTATGTCGTAAATAAATATACCCTCAAATTCTCTGGCGGTCTTGCGCTTTTCTACAAAAATAGTTAAACCCCTAACTACGTTAAATGCGCCTTCTCTAACTATTGATGAAGAAAACTGGTTGCGTAGCTGAAACTCTTGATGTCGAAAAGCTCTAAAGGAATTTGGAATAACAAATATGTTTAGTAAAATTAAACCAACAGTTAATGAAGCTGATAGTATCATCCCAGGTTTTAGAATTTGCCATGGACTTTTTCCAAGGGCTTGCATTACCTGTAGTTCGTTATCAAGGGTTAACTTACTAAAGGCTAGAATCCCACCAATCAAAGTACAAACTGGGGCTACCTTAACAAATAGGTCAGGTAGTAAAAAAATAATCAAGGAAATGTAGCCATGTAGGGAAACATTATGATGAACGATGACTTCAATGAACTTTAATGACTGAGTCAACCATAACAAAACCACCAAAATTGCGGCCAAACCCCCAATTGATGTGTAAAGTCGTTTTAAAATGTATGCAGACGTGATAAACATGTACATATTAGTACAATTATTTTTTGGCTTTTCCTAGACATGTTCGTATTTATAATTTTGATTTCTTTGTTAAATGTATCGTTAAATTCAGCTCCTAAGGTTGCAATTGCTGATAAAGCCCGTATTGCTGCGGTAGTTAATCAACATGCAATAACTGAACATGAGCTTAATTGTCGCTTAGATTTTGCGATTGCAACACTTAATATGCCTAAGACAAAAGAATCAAAAGATTCAATGAGACATTCTGTTTTACAAAATTTGATAGTTGAAAAGCTTCAAGCAACTTCAGCAAGTGAGGCTGGAATAAAAATTTCAGACGAAGATGTTAAACATTCTTTGGAAAATTTGGCCCAAGATAACGGTATGACATTAGCCCAACTGATGGACAAGTTCAAAGAAATGGGAATTAAAATTGATACACTAAAGGATCGTTTGCGTGCTCAGGTAATTTGGGGGCGTTATATTCGAGTAATGTACGGAAGGCAAGTTAAGGTAACTGATGCTGATATTGAAAAGGAATATGGAAAAATACAACGCAGCATTGATTCTGATCAATATGAATTGATCGAAATTATCTTGCCTATTGATAGTAAAAATCCTGCAAAAACAAAGCAAGACGCTGATCGCCTCTATCAACAAGTTAGTAGACCAATGACTAATTTCCGTATGGTAGCACAACAGTTTGGTGCTCAAAGTGGTTATGCTGGTTGGAAAAATATAAAACAAATGGATGAAGAAGTTGCTAATGCAGTTCAGAAACTACCAGTTGGCGATGTTACTAGGCCAATTGAAGTGCAAAATAGTTACCGTATAGTTAAATTAGTTGATAAAAAACTTGCAGGACAAGGTTCATTCCGCAGTAGAAAAATTTCACTTGCGAGAGTTGGTGTTAAATTGCCTGAAGAAATGACAGAAGAAAACGTGGCAATTCTAGAAAATATTACCAAGCATATTAAGGGTGCTAAGAATTGCAACGAATTCCAGAAATTAGGGAAAGATGCTAATGGGCATGTAGAAGTTTCTGCAGAGCAACCTATGACTAATTTCCCCGAACCATTACAGGTTATTCTTGATAAAGTTGCTCCAAATCAAGTTGCTGGGCCAATTCAAGATGGTTCAGAAGTAAGCTTTTTCATGGTATGTACAGTAAAAAATCCCGAAAAAGAAACTTTGCCTAGCAAAAAAGAGATAAAGTTAATGCTGGAGCAAAAGGAATTTTCAAGGCGTGCAAGTGGTTTACTTAATAAATTTATGGCGGTGGCGCGTATAGCCGTGACCGATGAGTCTGCTCCTGTAAAAAATACTAGTGCAAAAAATGTTAAGAAAGTTGAGTCTGCTGAATCTGAGCAAGCTCAGTAATTCGCTGTCTAATGCTTAGATTACTGGTTTTGTTGATCAAGGAGTCGTTGCTTAGACAGTTATTCATGCAGTCCTGTACTGACCAAACATCTAGACTTTGAATCATGTTTTCTATAGATTCGATTGAGCTTGGATTAATTGAGAAATGTCTTAAGCCAATTCCAAGCAGTGCCATTGCTTCAATTGGTCTGCTTGCCATTTCTCCGCATAAGCTAACAGGAATACCCTTTGATTTTGCCTGATCAACAATAGTTTTTAGCATTTGCATAAATGAGCTTGATAACATGTCGTAACGTCGTGACATTACAGCGTCTGCTCTATCGATTGCAAAGAAAAATTGAAATAGGTCGTTGCTACCAATAGAAATAAAATCTACTAAATCAAGGAATTTGTTAAGTTGAAAAATAATTGATGATACTTCGACCATGGCACCTATTTTTACTTCTTTTGGGATGGAGTGCCCTAAATTTTTTTCTCTATCTAATTCTTTTTTCATTAGTGATCGTACAAAATGCATTTCTTGTGTTTCTGTGATCATCGGAAACATTACATGCAGTGGTAAATTTGGGTAATCGCAGTGTACTCTGGCTCGAATCATGGCACGTAATTGTAGGCGAATTAATGAAGGGCGCTGCATAGTAAATCTTGAATTGCGCCAACCACTTTGAGTTTCTCGGAAATTTTTATGAATTGATTGGAATGTTTTATCTCCTCCGACATCTAAGGCTCTAAAGACCACAAATTTTTCTTGGGCTTTATTCATTACTTGCAAATAAAGTCTGGTTTGAGTATCAACATCAGGCCAGCGTTCGCTCATCATAAAGGGAATTTCGGTTCTATATAGACCAACTCCTTTAATTATTGGTCGTTCAAGACAATTTAGATCTTCACTTATATTTGCATTAATATATAAATCAACGGCAATTCCATCACGCGAAATTACAGCTATTTTTTCAGAAGAATTAATACTTTTAATGCCAGAATTGGTAGGTGCAACTTTTTTTGTACTGTCATAGTTGGCAATTACAGCTTTTTGTGGGCGCACATAAATACGGCCAAGGTCTCCATCAATTAATAACTGATCATTATTGTTGATAAACTTTTTTAGTTCTATTACTCCACCTACAACTGGAATTTTTCTTGAGCGAGCAATAATCATTCCATGTGATATGAAGCTACTATCTTCAACAACCAAGCCCACCAAATTTGCTTGGTCAAATTGCATCATTTCAATCGGAGATATGGTTTTTGCACATAACACAATCGGTTTTACTTTATCAAAACTTACTTCCTTATTAGTTAAACACTGGCGTACTAGCTGGGTTATTCCTTTTACTTCTTGAAAACGCGCTTGCCAAAAACTTTCTCTGCCGAAAGCAATATCTAAGTCATTCAAAACAAGAGTTATGGCTTCTATTATGTTCGCTCCTAAATTTATTTTTTCGATAATTCTTTGTTGCCAAGTAACATCTTGAAGCAACGCTTTTTGTACAAGTATTAGTTCATGGTTTTTTTCTTGCCAATAACGTAAATTGCTACTACATATTTCTACTGCTTTTTGGACAGCATCTAGAAAAATTTTTTCTTTTTGCTTGGTTGTTAATGATCTATCTTCAATATTTTCTGGATCATACATGTACGCTTGCCCATGAGCGATTCCCAGATTTAGGCTGATACCTTCAATAATTATTTGTGGCTGTGTAAACTGGATCATGCGACCTGGTGCTACTTTATGAGGTATTTAGTACAAACTTCACTACAAAGCTATCACTTCGGTTTACTACTTTGCAACGTGAAAACTAGTTGTTCTTTAGTTATTATGAATCTCTACACCAAAAGCTACTGGCTGCTGAAATTCTTTCATAATTACTTGACCGCGAATACTTACGTATAGGCGTTGATTTTGGCCATCGAAATGATCAATAGAGACTTTTACACTTTTTAGGCGGGGTTCAAAGTAGCTGATTGCGTTTTCAAAAAGATTAGCAGTGCGCCACCATTGTGATTTGTCTGCTGGATCCATTGACGTGAAGTCAGGAATTCCGTACATCCAAGGTAGCCCTAAGCCATAATCTTGATCACGATAGCGGCTATAGATTTTTGCAGTAGCACTTAAGCGCGTGTTTAGTAATCTAGCAACTTCCGTAACTATGGAATCAACGACTTGGGCACGGTTTAGGAAAACTCTTTTAGGATGTTCATTTTTGTTTTCCGGGGAAATATCAATTAGTCGGTCAAATAAAGGTGGTTTACTACCACGTTTTGGCTTAGGTTCCGGCTTTAAAAGAGGGCTGGAAATTTCTGTTTTATCTGGTTTTCCCATGAGCTAAAAAAAAATAAATCCAATGCTTTATTATGGAACTGCCTTTATTACAAAGGCAATTCCTAATATTTGTTAAGCTTTGCTGGTATTAGTAACGAAATCAACCTCATATGGCTTGTTCCCCTTCAATTTCCCATCTGGTCCATAGCTATATCTTGTGACAATAATTTTTTTTGCTTTAAAGCTGATAGTTATTGATGGTATTTGCCCTGTTTGAATATAAAAAAAGTTACCAACTATTTGTGCGCTAGTAAAATCAAACTCTTCAATTTTAACGTTATGGCCCTGAATATTTGCTGTTTTCATGAAGGTAATATCAACTATTTTTCCCTGAGAAGTAGTTTCTATGGCTGTTATATCAACATCACTACATGGAAGAGTAAATTGAATATCATCCATGCCTAGATGGGCTGATGAGTTCATTGCCGTGTTAGATACATCACCTGTTTCATTTCGCCATAAGTTCATTTTTACGCCATGAATTATGGCCCATTTTTCAAAATCTTTTACTGTACTGTTAGTAATTTCTGTGCCGTTTAGTTTAATTCTAACAAATAGATCTGCAGATGATGATCCTTTCGTGTCACGCCCTGAAGTATCACTAATGATACGAAAGTCTTGTGGTAATGTACTAATTGATACAGACATATTTTACCTCCTTATGCTGCAGGCGCTGGTAATTTTGCAACCAGTCGAATTGATACTGCTAAGTCTTCCAGTTGAAAGTGTGGCCTAATATAGGCAATAGAGGTGTATGAACCTGGTTGTCCTGGTATATCGTATACATCTATCCGAGCTTCACGTAATGGATACTTAGCTTTCATTTCCTGTGATGCTCCATCGTTCAGCAACACATATTGTGCAATCCATGTGTTTAGATAGTGAGCCACATTATCTTTAGTCATAAAGCTACCGATTTTGTCGCGCATAATTACCTTAATATAGTGCGCAAATCTTGAAGCCGCTAAAATGTAAGGCAAACGTGCAGAAAGGTTTGCGTTTGCAGTTGCATCGTCAAGATTATATTTTTTTGGTTTTTGTGAAGTTTGTCCGCCAAAAAATGCTGCATAATCTGTGCCTTTACAATGGCACAAGGCAATGAAGCCATTATCACTTAATTCTTTTTCTCGGCGGTCTGTAATGCTTACTTCAGTTGGGCACTTTAATGCGATATCTCCATCAGGTGTTTTAAAAGTGTATGGAGGTAGTCCTTCAACAATACCACCGCCTTCAACGCCTCTGATTGCTGCTGTCCAACGATATAAACTAAATGCATTACACATGCGTTCAGCTAGAACAAACGCGGCATTACCCCAGCAAAATAAATTACTATCGGCTACACCTACATCTTCTTTAAAATCTAAGCCTTCAACTGGATTCGTGTCTGGACCATAAGGAAGGCGCATTAACACCCTTGGTAATACAAGGCTTACGTAACGAGAGTCTGGCATGCTTCTAAAGCTATGCCATTTTACTAGCTCTAAGCTATCCATTATCTTGTTAATGTCTCTTGGTACACCTAGGTGTTCAAAACTATCAAGATCAAAAAGTTTTGGGTGAGCTGCGCTAATAAACGGTGCATGAGCTGCAGCTGCCACCCCGGAAATTTTTTCTAAAAGATCCATATCCATAGGTGACCGGTCGAATTCAAAATCACCGATCAAACAAGAATAAGGGTGACCACCAAAGGTTCCATATTCTTCTTCATAGATTTTTTTAAATAATTGACTTTGGTCAAATTCAACAGCTTTGTCCAAGTCATTGTGTAATTCTTGCCGTGATAAGTTCATCAGCCTTAGTTTAAGGCCTTCACCGGTTTCTGCTCTGTAAACCAAGTATGACAATCCGCGCCATGAGCCTTCAAGCTTCATGAAATCCGGATGATGGATTATTTCGTTGGTTTGCGAAGTCAAAAGACCATCGATCCTTTCAATGTGGTAGGCTAAATAATGGCCAGGTACTTTAGGATCATTGTCATCAGGAGTAGCAAGCTGCGTTAAGAATTCAGTTAAAATATTTAGAACAATTGGCTTTTGGGAATCATCGCGAACCATTTTACCTTCAGTAAATAACTTGTCTAAATCATCGCCTGAACCTGCGGTAATTTGGTCTGATAATGCTTTTTGCTTTGCGGCATCAGCCATAACGTCAGTTAGCATTTCTGAAAGTTTATCGTTTCCATCAAGCTTGTTCACTAGGTCTTTTAGGTGGCAGCGAGTGTTATATAAATTAGTTAGGTCATCCACCCTTTTGATAATATTTAATGGCTCAAAATCCTCTATGGCTGTGAAAAACAGCTCAAGAGATGTTTCAGTTTTATCTCCGCCTAATTTGTAGGGTACGGTGATGGTTAACCTTGGCTTGATCGCCTCAAGTATATCAGGGAAACTATCACGATCAATTTCTACAAACTTACGTTCCTTAAGAGGAGGTAAGGGATCACTCAAGTGGCCTGATAAATCTGCGAGAATACCAACCACAAAAGGCAGTTCCTTCATTTCAATTGCATTACCTATTTCTACATCGTAGGTAATTTGAACGCGTGGCGGGCGTACCCGGTCGAGTTTATGCTGTATACTTTCGACCATAATTTATTTCCTCATTTACATTTTCTTGGAATGCTATGCACCCAACTGTCCTTACATTCTATTAAATCTAAGCTTTGTTAAAATTTCGTTAAAATTTATGTTTTTATTTCTTATTATTAAGATTATTTAATGGTATGGACTATGGCTATGTTTGGCTATATGCTTGGAATCTGCTGATTTACCTAAAAATAAATTAAAAAATATGAAAAAAAATATTATTAATTGGGTTTGCGTTGATGCTCAAAAAATAGGCACTTGGAAGCAGGCGGAGGCTCTAGCGGAAAGTTGGCTTGATGGAAATTATCATAAAAAACCAATAAATTTATCTACGTGGTGTAGGTGGATGCCGCCAAAATTATTTGCTATTTTACCGAAATTTTTGCAAATGCTCGCTGTAAAAGGTCTTAAACAACCTTTACCAGATTTGGTAATTGCTGCTGGTCGCCAAGCTGTGCTTGTTGCTATTGCCATACGCCATAAGGCGAAAACAGTTGTATTAATGAATCCTGGTGTACCTTCTCATTATTTTGATGTAGTTATTGCGCCAGTACATGACCAGCTTGTTGGAAAAAACGTTATACTTACTCAGGGAGCTATTCATGGCATTGAGCCATCTCAGCTGGTGTTTCCTGAACATTTGCGAAATTATCCAGGTCCTAAAATAGGTGTGCTCTTAGGTGGTAATAGTATTCATGGTACGTATGAAAATTCTTTGGCGATTGATTTTGCTAACGATTTAAAAAGATTTTGCACAAACGCTGGAAGTCTGATTATTACGCCATCAAGACGTACTCCTGTTGATTGGTTAGAAGTGTTTGAAAAAAATCTTAATGGGACGTCGTATTGGATTTGGGACCAAAAGACTGAAAATCCGTACCCTGGGCTTTTAAGTGGAGTTGATGCAATTGTTGTTTGCGAAGATTCAATCAGTATGGCCAGTGAAGCTTGTGTAATGGGTAAACCAGTATTTATTTACCAGACAGGGGTTAAAAAAGCAAAGTTCAAACATTTTTATCAACAGTTATTTGATAAAGGCTATGCCCAACCATTTTCTGTGAAAGCTAAAATCAATCAAGATAATTTTGAAGCTCCTACCTTAAAAGAAGTTGATAGGGTAGTTGAGCAGTTAAGATTGATATTTAATCAGTCTTAACTACCAATTTTTAAACAGCTACGCTTTCAGTTTTTACCAAAAGCCAAGCTGGACCTGTTTCAACAAGATTCTTCTGAAATGTCCAGCGATCGATCATTCTATTAGTTAACTGGTTGGTATTGTCGATTATTTCACCGTCCTTACTTAAAGTTGTAACGATTTGATCACTGGTAAAATGTACCAAAATTTCAGCTATTGATTTATCGACATGCATTTTTTCGATTTCGGCTTCAACGCTTTTTATATCAATATTCAGAGTTTCCTTTTGTTTCGTCCTAGCTTTAACGGCTTGCTGAAATTCTTTTGCAATTTTAGGGCTAACTAATTGTTCTAAACGTTTGTTATCACCTGCGGCAAATGCGGTAAGCACTGCACGAAATGCATTGCATGCTCCAGCTTGAAATTTGTCGATAGAAAAATCTTTAATCGATTTTTGAATTATCTTAATTTGTTCTATAAATGGTTGCGGAGACTCAATAATAACTTCGGTCTGTGTTTGTGCTACATTTTTTTGTGGCAAGATAATTACGTTTGTGTCTGTATTTTCTGGTCGTGGCCATTGGCGCTGCTTTTCTTGGCCAGTGCGACTGCCTAAAACACTCCACAAACGGTAAAATAAATAAACCGACAAAACTGCAAACAGAAGTATCTCTACCATATTTTTTTCCTATGCTAAGCTATGACATTATGCCTTAGCTTTGTGAGCCTGTACATATGGAACATACCACACGTGATAGCGACTATTCTGATTTTGGGTTTAAAACAGTTAAAACTAAGTTAAAAACGGGCTTGGTGCATGAACTTTTTTCCAGTGTGTCGAAAAATTACGATTTAATGAATGATGTTATGAGCCTTGGGTTGCACCGTTGCTGGAAGAGATCATTTGTTGGTGCACTTGATTTAAGGGCAAATATGTTAATTTTAGATGTAGCAGGTGGCACAGGAGATATTGCTTTACGTATTGCCGCTGATAAAGCTTACCTAGACCCCAAAATTACTGTATGCGACCTTACCTATGACATGTTGTATGAGGGCAGAAAAAAAGCGCTTAACACAGGGCAATTGAATATTAATTGGCACGCAGGTAACGCTGAAAAATTACCATATGCGGATGCTAGCTTTGATAGGATTACCATAGCTTTTGGTTTGCGAAATATTACTAACAAGCCCCAGGCATTGTCAGAAATGGCTAGGGTATTAAAGCCAGGAGGTAAGTGGTTTTGTTTGGAATTTTCACCACCTCAAGGATTTATAAAGGGCGTTTATGATGCCTATTCTTTTCATCTTATTCCATGGATTGGCGAGCATTTGGCGAAAGACCGTGATGCCTATCAGTATCTTGTAGAAAGTATTCGCCAGTTTCCTACACAAGAAATTTTAAAAGATACAATTTTGGAAAATGGTTTTAGTTCATGCACTTTTGAAAAATGGTCTGGTGGTATTGTTTCATTACATAAGGCTATTAGGTAAGGAGTTATGACTATATATTTTTGATAAAATGCAACAGTTTCATAAATTAATTCGTGTAATTAGTTTGGAAACACTTAAAAGAGTTGATTTTTATGGTACTTATAAGCTAACTATAATTATTATTTTTAAACATTATTGTATGGCAAAAGAAGATCTGATTGAATTTACCGGTGTTGTTACTGAATTGCTTCCTAACGCTACTTTTCGTGTTAAGTTGGACAACGAGCATATAATTTTGGCGCACACTTCTGGTAAGATGCGCAAAAATCGTATTCGTGTCTTACTTGGTGATAAGGTTACTGTAGAAATGACACCTTATGACCTTAGTAAAGGGCGGATTACTTTCAGACAAAAATAACAGTTTGGTAAAAGCTGTTTTAAAATATTAAGCTGATTTTCGTTGTATTAGTTGGTTTATTTGTGTTGTATCAAACGGATTTGTAATTAACACCGCATTACTTACTTGGTTCTTAAACCAGGTGGTTTGTCTTTTGGCGTATTGGCGTGTTGCAAGTTGTAGTAATGAAATTAGTTCATCACGGGTAATTTCTTCTTCTAGGTATTTCCAAATTTCTTTAACGCCTATTGCTTTACAAACTGGTGCATCTAGACTTACGGAGTTTCGTAAAGCTTGTACTTCTTGAATTGCACCTTGTTCCAACATTCTTACAGTTCTGTTATTAATTAATTTATGTAGTAATTCTTTTTCAGGAAGTACTACGGTAAAAAGATATGGTTCATCTAATGATGGTTTAGATTTTCCTTGAAAATAGAGAATTGATTTACCAGTTTGTAAGATTACTTCTAAAGCACGGTTTAATCTTTGGCCATCATTTGGGTGTAAGTGATCCTTAATGCTTGGGTCATGGCTAATAGCATATTCATAAAAATCCTGGCGAGTTAGATTATTTTTAGTTTCGCGAACTGTTTTTTTTATTTCATTTGAAATTTCTGGTATGGGAGATAGGCCATTAATTAGTGAGTTTAAGTACATTCCAGTTCCTCCTACAACTATAGGAGTTTTGTGGCGTTTGAGCACGTCTTCAATGGTGATTTTGGCAAGTTCAGCCCAAGCTTTGGCTGTTGAGACTTGGTCATTATGATAAATTCCAAATAGGTGATGGCGAGTTTCAGAAATTTCCTTTGCATCTGGTGCTGCGCTTAAAACTGGAATATTTTTGTACAATTGTAGACTGTCAGCATTAATGATTTCACCATCAACACGCTGGGCTAACCATAGAGCTAATTTCGATTTTCCACTGGCTGTGGGGCCTCCGATGATATAGTACATTTAGCTAACCTTTTCAATGCGTAACATATTGGTGCGTCCAGTTTGCCCAAATGGTACTCCAGCTGTAATAACTATGTGGTCAACAGCAGGAATAAAATTCTCATGTTTTGCTAAATTGCATGCTGCTTCTACCATTTGAGATATAGAAAAAATATTATCTGTCAAAACTGGATGAGTCCCCCAAACCAAGGTAAGTTGTCTGGAGGTCTTTAAATTGGGTGTTAAAGCCAAAATGTCGCAGTGTGGGCGTTCTCTGGCGGCATGAAAAGTTGTTGATCCTGTTTCGGTAAAGTTAACCATGAGAGCGTTACCCACAATTTTTACTGCAGAGCTTGCAGCTGTGGTAATAGCATCAGCTATAGTAGTTGCTGGCGGAGTGTAGCTATCATCAATCATTTTTTGGTATAGGGGGTCTTTTTCTATACGTTGAATAATGCGATCCATAATTGTAACTGCTTCTATGGGGTAATCTCCTGAAGCAGATTCTGCCGAAAGCATGACAGCATCTACGCCATCATAAATAGCCGTGGCAACGTCTGATGCTTCGGCGCGAGTGGGGGTTGGTGCGTATATCATTGATTCCAGCATTTGTGTGGCAACAATTACTGGTTTTCCAAGGTTGCGACAAGTTCGAATGATTTGGCGTTGCATTACCGGTACATCTTCGGCTGTCATTTCTACACCAAGGTCACCACGGGCTACCATTACTGCATCAGATAGCGCTACAATTTCGTTCAGGGACTCAATGGCCTTAGGTTTTTCGATTTTTGCTATTAGCTTAATTTTATCTCCTGTAATTTCGCGTGCTATCGTCAAATCACTTGGTTGTTGCACGAATGACAATGCTACCCAATCAACTCCTAGTTCTAGTCCAAATTTTAAATCGACAATGTCTTTTTGGGTAAGTGCGCTAATTGGTAAAACTACATCAGGTACATTAACTCCCTTTCGGTTAGAAAGTTCAGTGCCTGAAATAACTATTGTTTCTGCAAAATCTTGTCCGCATTTTGTAATTTTTAGGTGCACCTTACCGTCGTCCAAAAGTAAGTTAATTTCAGGTCTAAGTGCTTGGAAAATTTCTGGGTGAGGCATGCAAACTCTTTGATTGTTTCCAGGAGTAGCATCTAGATCTAGGCGGAAAGCTTGCCCTATTTTTAAGGTTATTTTTGAATTAGAAAAAGTGCCTATGCGTAATTTTGGCCCTTGTAGGTCAAGTAGAACGCCAATAGGGCGATTAAGTTCTTGCTCTATTTTTCGAATAATGTGGTAACGTTCTGCATGGTCTTTATGTTCCCCATGAGAAAAATTAAGCCTAAAAACATCTGCACCAGCCAAAAACAAATTCTTAATGTTGTTATAATCTGAAGAGGCTGGGCCTAATGTGGCAATAATCTTAGCTTTTCTTTGCCTTCGCATGTGGGAGTTTTTTACAAATTTACTATTCCATTATTTCATCTATGTAATAAAAAACAAGGGTTTCTAAAGATTTAAGTTATACCGACCTGTAATCCAGGGACTTGGGTGGTTTTTTGATGATGCAAGGATGCTTATTTGTAAAATAAATTTGTAGTTTCTAGCAGATAACCTAAAAATCAAGCAATCACATTTATACTAATATAATTATATACAATTGGTATTAATATTTACTATTTATTAATATCAATACCATATAATAACTATTAAGAACAATTTGCCAAACAATTGTACTTAATGGAGCCAGATATGCGTTACCTTACACTTTGTTTAATATTTTTGGGAATCTCGACAGAAATTTTTGCTTCTTTTACTGATTCTGAGGATACGCCATTAGGCTATGATACATTAAAAAATAAAGCCTCCAGACATCATGAAAATAAAAGCAAGTTAACATTTGATGACCATAGGCGCATGAGTAAAAACGAACTCGATAATTTGGGTGGAGCCTCTTTTTCATTTGCAGGAGGTGGTTACCTTCCACTTATATACAATCTTGGGGTTTGCAAATGGTTACAGGAAAAGGGGCCTGAACACGGGATTAACTTAAAAGGAGCTGCATTTACAGGAGACTCTGCTGGTGCCATCATCTCCCTTGGTGCAGCGCTTAATGTGCCTGTTAACTATATAATAGATGAAACAATACTTTCTTTTTGTGAAGAAATACTTTCTAAACCTGATGTAAACAAAAAAGATATTCTTGCTAAACATCTCTATTCTATGATCAAGTGCTACGGTAACGGTAAGTTTAAAAATCGAAATAAAGAAATCACAGAGATTAAAAATCATCCAATTTTCATATCTGTAGTGCGCTGCTACTGGGAAAATAAAAATATCAAAATTCCACTACTTTCATTCAAAGTACCTTGGCTTTCTTTCAAAAGCGAATTAGTGGGAGCTTGGGAAAATAATCAAGATTTAGTAGAGTCAGTAGTAGCTTCTGCCTATGTTCCATGGGTTATGGGGGATACCTTTTCAATTCCTTGGCGTGATGGATACTATATCGATGGAGGCTTCTTAAATCATTGCCCAAGGCTTAATCAGAATACATGCCGTATTTACCCATCTCTGTGGCATAATTTTCTTTTTTGGTGGAAAAATGGTGTCTTTTCCCCACCAACAAAAGAGGATATCGCTAGAATTGTAAAAATTGGTTATAGCGATGCCGAAAAGCATGCAGATTACTTTACGGAAAAATTCAAAGATTTTGATGATCCCCAACATGACCCTTATGACCTATACGTAAAATTGAATGTGTTAATGACGGTCATTCCCCTTTTTGGCCATTGGGGTTGGGAAGCAGTCAAGAAAAGAACATCTAAGATATTTTCTTGGCTAGGGTAAAAATTTCACTTCACGAATATGCTGCATTCTCTACTTGAATAGGCTAACTTGAGGCTGATAGAATGTGGCTTCAAAGCTCAAAAAATAATTGTGGTGATAGTTGGTTAACTTTTTTAAAATACTTCTAAGGGAACTTAGGCCTCACCAGTGGGTTAAAAATTTACTAGTATTTGTACCAGTAATTACCAGTCATCAAATCAATACCTCAACCATTTCTAATGCACTGTTAGGTTTTGTAGCTTTTTGTTTTGCTGCTTCTAGTATTTATATACTCAATGATATTTTGGATATTAACGACGATCGCAATGATCCCGTAAAAAAAAAGACCCATCGCATCTGGGGAGTTGAGTATTAAATCTGCCATAAAGGTTATGATTTGGTTGGTGGCTTTAGTATGCTGCATTGCTTTTTTTATCCCCACAAATGCTGTCTATATTTTGATATTTTATTACTTAATCACAATAGGCTACTCACTAAAACTAAAAAGTGTCCCAATTCTTGATATTTATATTTTAAGTGTACTTTACAGCGTAAGAGTTGTGATGGGGCAATCTATGACAAATATCACCATATCAGCATGGCTAATTGTTTTTTGTATGTTTTTCTTTTTAAGTTTAGCTTGTTTAAAAAGGGTTTCAGAACTATATCAGGTACAAAAATCCAATCAATCACTTGCAAAACGTCGTGGTTACGAAGTGGGAGACCTAGCTGTACTAGCACCTACAGGTATATGTTGTGCACTTATTTCGGTATTAGTGATTGGGTTGTACATTAATTCAGACCAAGTTAAAGCCCTATACCAACATCCTGAATACATATGGTTTACTGTTTTTGTTTTGTTATTTTGGAAAATGCGACTATGGTTTTTAGGTATGCGTGGATTAATTAATCAAGATCCTGTTATTTTTGTAATCAAGGATAAAATAACATACGTTGTGTTTTTACTTGTATTAATTACAGCAATTTTGGCAAGTCAAAATGTTATTTAAAATTTTATTTATCATTTTGGGATTAGCTGGAATTGGCTTGCCATTTGATACAGCATGGCATTATTCTTATGCTTTTTTAATTACTTTTATTTTAGTTTACGGCATTAAGAGAAACTCAATTTCAACTAAATACATGGTAACTGGTTACTGCCTTTTGTTAGCCGCTTATTTTGTTCCAAAAATTGAAATTATAGAACAGAGCCGATTGTTAGTTGAAAAATCCCCAATAATTTTACCGCAAGAGTTCATTAAAAATATAAATTCTTACCCTTTTTCTCAAACTGCAGATGGTTATGTACAAGGACTTGGAAAAAGCCGCAAAGTACGCGATGTTGTTTTGCACAATAGACCATGGTGCATACGTGGTGGCTATTTAAATAAAGTGGAATATAATTTTTATGGACCCCCACCAGCATTATCACGTGAATGCTTGCCATTCGTTGTCTGTTATAAAATTAGTGAAGCTTTAGTCAAACGTGGATTAAGTGGGCAGGGACTTTTTTATTTTGATAATAAATTCACTGCGAATGATACTGTAGAAAATATAGCTTTTGGAACTAACGATATTGGAACTTATTTTTATGCATTTGGAATTGACACAAAGCAACCACCATCAAAAGATTCTCCACACTTAGTTTTGAAACTCAATAAGTCTTTTCAAGATCTTCTCTGGCTTTTTTGTGAAGTACTTTTAAAGATAGTAGGACTACTATAGCAAACCAATATTAATTTGATTATAACTTTAGACAAATAATCAAAGCAGATTACGCCAATGACCTACTCCCTAGATATGCGCCAACAAGTCCTAAAAATACGAAGTGAGGAAGGTCTCAGCATGAACGAGGCGGCTAAACGCTT